>JAUYMZ010000209.1 GCA_030699355.1 Bacteroidota bacterium
AAGGTCTAGTTTGCTTTTTGGCCGATAATCTATCCCATAAAAAGCGTTCATTTGCCCTTAAATACACACTCAATCCTTGTTTATTTATAAATTCCATATTGTTTCCAAAGGCAGGGGTTCCACCTCCACAAGCAATTACCGTGGGTTCATTGGGAAGGCAACTAAAAAGTGTTTTTTGTTCTTCTTCTCTAAAGGCAGTTTCACCCTTTGTTTCAAAAAACTGAGCAATACTTATTCCCATATTTTTTTCAATAAGCCCATCTAAATCTATCCATTTCCAACTTAATTCTTTGGCTAGTTTTTTACCCGTGCTGCTTTTTCCGCAGCCGGGCATGCCTATTAAATAAATTCTGTTTTGCACTACCTACACTTTATTGCATGAGCTTTTGCAATGTTTCCCTACTTGGTAATTGGTAGGCGCTCCATTTTTTTACCACTACATTGCCTTTTAGTAATATTATTCCGGGATTGCTGCGTACCATAGATTTCAAAGGAATATCATCCATGTTGTGATAAACAAATGAAAATTGCTGGGCATTGGCATACGTTTTTGCTTCACCCAAATTGCTCGATGTAAGCGCCCAAAAAGGCTTCCCGCTTGCTATCCAATCTCTGCTTATCTCAGCTATTTTTCCTTCCAAGCCAGTTCTGCTTTTATCTAATTTGTTCTGAACCAAAAGCAATTTGTAATCATTACTTGCAAAAAAACTATCTGTTAATTCCATTCCCAATTCATCGTATATTTTAAAATCATGTATGGGTGGTACAAAGCCTTTTTGGATGATTACATCTTTTCTATCCACAAAATTATAGGCATCTAAATCTTCAGGTAAGCTGTTGGCAGAAAACTCAAAATTTTGGCCTCCTTTTTCATATATAAAAACCATTTCAACAATATCTTTTGGTGCCCCTTCTGGTACTAAAGTTAGTTCCTGAATATTGTTGCCAATTTTATAAGGCAGGAAGTCTTTTACAGGTAAAAACAAATAAGTGTATAATGTAAACGCAACCGATACCAGAAAGGAAACAGATAGCGCTATATTGGCAATTGGCAAGGATACCAAGGTTTTGATATGTTTGGTTCCAATAAAAATGAAAACAATTAATATAAGTAAAACAACATCCTTCATAAAGCTTGTAAAAGGTGTTAATTTTAACGCATCTCCAAAGCAGCCGCAGTCTGTAACTTTATGAGTGATGGCGCTGTATCCCGTAAGCAGGGTAAAAAATACAATTAACAATAAAAGAAGCCAAGCATTTAATTTGTTGTAAATTCCTAATAACAATGCTACACCACTTACTATTTCGAATATACAAACAAGCATACTGATGCCAACCGCAAATGGATTCAAAAATTGGGTATTAAATATCTCAAAATATTCCAATAATTTGTAACTAAATCCAAGGGTATCGTTGGCTTTTATAAGTCCGGAGATAATAAATAAAACGCCTACTAAAATTCTACTAATTTGTGTTAACCATTTCATATTTTGTGTCATTATAAATTTAATTTTTCAGTCTAATTAAGGCAAAAATCGAATAATTAATCATATCCATTAAATTGCTATCTATCCCTTCGCTTACTTCTGTTTTACCTTTGTTTTCGATAATTTGATGCATTCTATTTACCCGCATTAAAAGCATGTCAGTAAAAGTACTCACCAACATTTTGCGCCAAATTTCTCCATAATCGTGGTTTTTTTGCATCATTAAATCTTTGGTCTGAACCAAATATTGATTGTACCATTCCAACAATTCTTCATCGCTGATGTTTTTGTTTTGTAGGCTAGGGTTTAATTGAATTAATCCCATAACGCAATAGTTAATGATGCCTAACCACTCAGATTGTACGCCTTCATCAACTGCCTGAACGCCTTTTTCTTCAATGGTTTTGATGCGGTTGGCTTTTATAAAAATTTGGTCTATGATGCTAGAAATTCTCATAATACGCCAGCTCATACCATAATCTTTATTTTTCTTTACAAATACATTTCTGCATTGTTCAATAACTTCGTCGAATTCTATAGATGTTTGATTTATCAAGGTGATTGTCTTTAATTTGTTCGAACGCAAAAATAAGCGAGGAGGTATAATTGCAAGCATTATTAAGAAAAAATTTGATAAATTGTGGTGGAAGCTTGATTTCATTGGATCAACCCGTGGTGATGGGAATCTTAAATATTACACCAGATAGTTTTTTTGAATCGAGTAGGGTGGGTTCAAACCATCAATTATTGGTTCAGGCAGAAAAAATGTTGCTTGATGGCGCCCAAATTTTAGATATTGGAGGACAAAGTACACGACCTGGGGCAATATTAATTGATTGGGAGGAGGAACGTAAACGCGTTGTTCCCGCCATTGAATTATTGAGCAAACATTTTCCAGAGGCTATTCTAAGCATTGATACCTTTTATGCTAAAGTGGCTGAAGAATCGGTGGCTGCTGGCGCACATATTATTAATGATATTTCTGCTGGAGAGTCCGATGCAGATATGTTTCCATTGTTGCAGAAATTGCAAGTTCCCTATATTATGATGCATAAAAAGGGAAGTATTAGTACCATGCAAAATAATCCAACTTATGGAAATATTGTTTTAGAAATTGTAGATTATTTTTCTAAAAGATTAGCTGAATTGCGCGCTTTAGGAGTGGCAGATGTGATTTTGGATCCTGGCTTTGGATTTGGGAAAACTTTGGAACATAATTACGAATTATTGCAAAAATTGGATCGTTTAAAATTATTTGAATTACCCCTACTGGTGGGTGTTTCTCGAAAATCAATGATTCAGAAAGTTTTACAAACCAGCGCCAGCGATAGCCTGAATGGAACCACTGCTTTGCATATGATTGCCCTCGAAAGAGGTGCCAATATTTTACGTGTGCATGATGTAAAAGAAGCGGTTCAATATGTAAAACTCTTTCAATCACTTGTGAATATTGGGTAAATTGCATAAAATCGCAGTATGTTAGAAAGCCATTTCGAATTATTATCGTACAAGTTTAGCTTTATAAACCTCCTAGATTTAATTCTAGTGGTTTTTTTGAGCTTTCAACTTTTTAAATTATTGAAGGGAAGCTTGGCCTTTAATATTTTAATTGGCCTACTTACTATTTATATTTTTTGGTTGGCTGTGCGATATTTTGAAATGCCCCTAATGGCCAATTTTTTGGGGCAGTTTGCCCAGGTGGGAATTATTGCGGTATTAATTGTTTTTCAGCAAGAAATACGAAAATTTTTATTGGTTATTGGAAATAGCTCGGTGTTAGGAGAAAATAAGCGCTGGTGGAATATCTTGCCTTGGAAATGGAAAATTCAGGAAACTTTTCACACTCCTTTCGAAGAGATTGTGGAGGCTTGCAGAGAGCTAGCTGCTCAAAAAACGGGTGCTATTATTGTTTTTCCAATTACTTCTGAGATGAAGTTTATTGCCAGTAGTGGCGAGCGCATGGATTCTATTATATCTAAACGGCTAATCTTAGCAATATTTAATAAAACAAGTCCTCTCCATGATGGGGCTGTGATTATTTCGAATGGTAAAATTAAAGCAGCTAATTGTGTATTGCCCATCAGCGAAAACCCAGCTATTATTAACAAATACGGACTACGTCATTTAGCGGGCATAGGCATTACTGAACTTACAGATGCCATTTGTTTGGTGGTAAGTGAAGAAAAAGGCTCTATTAGTTTTGTGAAAGAGGGCAAAGTAGAAGAAGGCTTGCTTGCAGAGGAGATGTTTGACCGATTAAATGCTGCTTTTTCGCATGAAATGGTTTCTATCGGAGAATAAGCATTGTTAGCTCCTGAAATTTTCGAATTGTAATGGAACGTTAAAATCTTGCTGACGTAAGTCTGCAATCAAATCTTGTAAATCATCAATTTTTTTTCCATTTACCCTCACTTGGTCATCGTTGATGGCAGCTTGTAATTTGTTGTTTACCTGCTTTATGTGGTTCACAATTTTTTTAGCTGTTTCCTTTTCAATTCCTTCTTTAATTTTAATGTCTTGCAATACCAATCTGCCACTTGGTCTTGGCTTGTCGCCAAGGTCTAACAAACGAACATCTAAATTTTGCTTGCTAAATTTTCCTAAGACAATATCAATTAAGGTTTGAAGCGCCATTTCCTGTTTAGCTTCCAATTTTAAAACCTTCGATTTCTTATCAAAGTCAATCCCACACATTTCATCTTTTAGGTCGTAGCGGTTTGTTAATTCTTTTTTTGCTGTATTAATCGCGTTGTCTACGAGTTGTAAATCTGTTTTACAAACAATATCAAAACTTGGCATGTTATATATTTGGTTGAAATTGAATAAATTTTTGTAAATTGCAAAGGCAAATATAAATTTTAATAACATGACATTATATAATTTTTTAAAACTGGGCTTTAGGTCAAATTTGTCAAAAGTTCTGGGGCTAATTTTACTTGGTGTTTCCTTGCATTCTTGTAAAGATCCTGTAGTAGCAACGCCTAATAATCCGGTGGTAGATGAAGGTTGGGATACCGTAACAAATTTTAATGGTTTAATTGTACCTCAAACAGGAAAACTAAACTTTAAGGTTAATTATTCATTCGACGGACAGCCTATTGTTTTTAACTCAAAAAAGTACATTAATGCTGCGAATGATACTTTTACTATCGCAGAAATAAGGCATTATTTTACAAATGTTACCCTCATTAAACCAAATGGTGATCGGGTTAATTTACAAAACTACCATCTTATGGATGCGAGTGTTGCTAATACCAGAAGTATTACAATCGATAACGTTCCTCCGGGAAATTACGTTGGGATGACAATCTTATTAGGTGTGGATAGTATGAAAAACCGCGGCGGATTGCAGGAAGGCGCATTAGACCCAGCCTGGAGTATGTTTTGGACTTGGAATACCGGATATATCTTTTATAGAATTAATGGAGCGGTAAATAATGGGAGAAGCTATTCTTTTGATGTTGGTGGCGACGAACATGCACCTTATATTGAATTAGATTTATCAACCTACAAAGTAAAGTCAAAAGTTCCAAGTTTCGAATTAATGTTAGATGCCAACGAAATGTTTCAAAACCCAGAAGTGTATAGCTTCGAAAAGGACGGATATGTAATTCATAGCAATACTGATCCTGGGGTAAACAAGATGGCTAAAAACATGAGAGATATGTTAAAAATTACCAGTTTAATGCCATAAAATAATGAAGAAGTTTTTATTTGTTATCATAGGAATATCACTGTTTATTATCGCTTGTAAAAAGGATCCTGAAACAGGAGACCCGTATGCCTATGATCCTACTCCATACAACCTGCAAATTCCAAAGTCATTAGGTTGGACAAGTTTTCCAATTCCATCAGACAATCCCTTAACCGAAGCAGGTGTAGCATTGGGTAGAAAATTATTTAACGACCCCATTTTATCTGTAAACAACACGCAGAGTTGTGCTTCTTGTCATAAAGTGCCCAATTCTTTTACAGACCCATTGCGATTTAGTATTGGCGCTTTAGGAGATATTGGAGAAAGACAATCAATGCCTCTTTTTAATTTGGCTTGGGCAGAACGATATAATCTAACGAATCATAGATACTTCTGGGATGGTGGTGCTACAGATTTAGAAAGGCAAGCCATTGGGCCTATTTTAAACCCAATAGAAATGGCCAATCCAGATTTGTTTAGTGTATTAGCTAGGCTGCAAAAACATCCCGAATACCCAAGTTTATTCAGAAAAGCATTTGGTTCAGACAGTATTACTTCTGTTAAATTGGCAAAAGCAATTGCGCAATTTGAACGTACCCTGATATCCTCAAATTCCAATTGGGACAAGGCAGAGCGCAGAGAGCGTTTAAGAACGCAAAGTGAAATCAATGGAATGATTATTTTTAGTACCGAAAAAGGTGATTGTTTTCATTGTCATGGGAACCCAAGCTCTCCTTTTTTTACCGATTACCTCTTTCATAATAATGGCTTAGACGAAATGCCAAAAGATAGTGGATTGATGAGGATAACTGGCCTGCCAGAGGATTTTGGATTGATGAAAACACCATCATTAAGAAATTTATCTTTTACGGCACCTTACATGCATGATGGAAGATTTAATACCTTAATGGAAGTGATTGAGTTTTATAATTCTGGAACTAAAAATTCTCCTACGGTTGATCCTATGATTAGCAAATCCTTTCCACATGGTGGTTTGAACCTAACGCCCATGGAGAAAAATGATTTACTTAATTTTCTGCTTTCATTAAACGATTCGAGCTTTGTTGGGTTAAAGTAATATTAGCTAGTTTTCTGATAAACAGATTTTTATATTTGCATTTTGTTTTTCTATTTTTTCTTTCTTACTTTCGACTTCCATTAAAAAATCTAATAATAATTTAAAACTCTATATATGATACAAATTTTACAATTTAAAACACGGCTACTTTTGGCTATGTTACTTACTTTGTTTGGTGTAAATTTATCTGCCCAAACAGTTACTATTGGTACAGGTACTACTACAAATACTAATACTGGTTATCCATCGCCTTATGGGCACTTTTATTGGGGCGCACGACACCAATTTTTGATTTTAGGGTCAGAAATTGTTGCTGCAGGAGGTAATGCTGGTAATATTAGAAGTTTAGCATTTAATGTTTCTGCTAGCACCACACAACAAGGGTTAGTTACTTGTACAGGTTTCGGTTTAACAGATTTTACCATTAAGGTAAAAACCACTGCAGCAACATCATTAACAACTTCTTTTGATGAGGTAGGTTTAACTACTGTTCATGGTCCATTATTTTACACAGATATTAATGGATGGAATATACATTTGTTTAATTCGCCAATAGCTTGGAATCCAACTCAAAATTTGCTGGTTGATGTATGCTTTAACAACAGTTGTTATAATTATAATGCTGCTGTATTTAATTCTACAACTACATTTACCAGCACTGCTTGGAGAAATGCAGATGCTGCCGGTAACTGCACAAATACAGCGGTTAGTTCTTCTACCATTCGTCCCAACATGCGCCTAGAAATAGTGGGTGCTGGCGGTGGCCCCGTTCTTCCGCCCATTGCCAACTTTTTTCCCAGCCAAGCTACTACTACCAGCATCCCAACGGATACTGTTTGGATTAATTCTCCATCTGATTTAGTAAGCACTAGTACTAATACGAGTCGTGCTTTCTGGGATTTACCTGGTGAAAACCCATTATTGCCAGGTTATGGTAGAACGGGTGTTGCTAATACCAGCCAACAATATATTGATACTGCTAAATATGATAGTCGTTTTAAATATACTTTTAACCGCCGTGGCTTCTGGCCTGTAAGGTTATTGGCCGTAAACAATATTAAACGCGATAGCTTAAGAGATAGCGTTGTGAAATACATTTATGTAGATACCCCAGGTACAACCCCAAAACCAAATTTCTTTGCCGCACGCAGAAAAGTTGGTATTGGCGATTATGCCAGCTTAGTAGATATTACCAGTGGTGGTCCGAACCAATGGTTCTGGACATTTGATCCACCTTGTAATTTATGTACCACCCCACCTTAT
>JAUYMZ010000227.1 GCA_030699355.1 Bacteroidota bacterium
GTGGAATGATACAGATGACAAATTAGTGGCAGAAGAAATGATTAAAGATGTTTTGGAACGCCCTTGGAGAAGTAATTTTGAAACCAAAAATCAGAAAAAACCAACCGTTATTATTGGTCAGGTAAGAAACAAAACTTCGGAGCATATTGATGCCGCGGTTTTTATTAAAAACATGGAGCGTAATTTCATTAACTCAGGCACAGTAAGCGTGGTTCAAAGTGGTGCAGAACGCAACGAATTACGTGATGAAAGAAACGACCAACAAACATTCTCTAGCGAAGAAACCAGAAAAAAATGGGGTAAAGAAAAAGGCGCAGATTTTATGTTGAATGGCGTTATTTTGAGCATAACAGACGAATACAAAAAACAAAAAACAGTAAAGTATCAAATTAACTTAGAGCTTACAGATTTAGAAACCAATGAAAAGGTTTGGATTGGTGAAAAGGAAATCAAGAAGTTTATTAAGAACTA
Organism: Bacteroidota bacterium; assembly: GCA_030699355.1. GTDB lineage: Bacteria > Bacteroidota > Bacteroidia > UKL13-3 > UKL13-3 > B1. Next base: position 472 of record JAUYMZ010000227.1, read on the forward strand.
AGAAAATTGCAACTTGAAAATTTTTAATTACTCAATTAAATTCCCCGCTTTCATTCTTTTTATAGGGTTGCTTAGTGCTTGCGCAAGCTACTATAAAAAGAATGAAAGCCTTATGAATGCAGTATATGCGAACGATTTTGCGGAAGCCAACAAACTCCTCGAAAATGACGCTAAATGGGAAAAACGGCAACGCAATGTGTTGCTGTTTTACTTAAATAAGGGCTCCGTTTTGTTTATGGATGGGCAGCATGAGGCCAGCAATGTGTATTTTAGAAAAGCAGATTATTTAATTGAAGATTTTAATAAAAATGCAGGCGATTTTGCTATTTCATTCTTAGTAAATGCAAAATATAGCACCTACAGCGGTGAAAATTTTGAGCAAATTTTATTGCATTATTATACCACGCTAAATTATTTGGCCTTAAACAAAACCGATGAAGCCTTGGTGGAAGGAAAGCGCATGTTGGCCAAAATGCAACGCATTACCGATGCCTATAAATCGGAAAATAAATATAAACGAGATGCTTTTGCCCATAATTTATTGGGTATGATTTACGATATGCGTGGCGAATATAATGATGCTTTTATCGCCTACAGAAATGCCCTTGAAATATACCAAGAAGATTATACCAAAAACTTTGATATGGTAGTTCCGCTCCAACTAAAAAAGGATTTAATTAGAACAGCACAAAAAATAGGGTTCTATGAAGAGCAAGCAGCCTACGAAAAGCAATTTAATTTAAAGGCTGAACCCATTCAAGATGCTACTGCCGAACTTTTATACTTTTGGAACAATGGACTAGGCCCGGTTAAAGAACAAAATTCATTTAATATTATAATTAGTCCTGCCGGCAATGGTATGGTAAATCTAGTAAATCCAGAGTTGGGTATTTCTATGAGTTGGCCTGTAAGTGAAAAAAATGACAGGCAAGATTTATTAGATATGAACTTTATCCGCCTGGCCCTGCCTAAATATGTTAGCAGATTGCCTTTTTATAATCAAGGTAGTTTGGAAATTAATAATATCCAATATCCTCTTCAAATGGCAGAGAATGTAAATGCCATTGCCTTTAAAAGTTTGCAAGATAGAATGGCCAAAGAGTTGGCTATAGGTTTAGGTAGGGTGATGGCCAAACAATTGGCGGTTCACCAATTAAAGAAAAATAAAGACCAACAGGGATTTGCTGCAGCTGCTATGATTTATGGCGCTGTTTCGGAACAAGCCGATACCCGAAATTGGCAATTACTTCCACATGCCATTCATTATGCACGGGTAAAAGTAAAACCAGGTGCGCAACTAGTAAAGTTTAGCGCCACCTCAGAAAAAGAAACACGCCTCATTAAAACCTACGACCTAAACCTTAAAGCCAACCAAACCAAAGTATTGATGAGTCAAACCCTAGATTTTACTGGTTACAGGTAAAATGCCTAATGCCAAATTCTAAATTCTAAATTCTAAATTCTAAATTCTAAATTCTAAATTCTAAATTCTAAATTCTAAATTCTAAATCCGAAAATCGAAATTCATAATTCATACTTCATACTTCATAATTCATACTTCATAATTCATACTTCATAATTCATACTTCATAATTCATACTTCATAATTCAATCATTCATTTCAAAAAACCTGGCCAAGGCTTAATTCCATGAAATCTGATTGAAGTTTTAATTGCTTATTGATGGTTCCTTTAAAGAACAAACCAATATACGTTTTAGGATGTAACTGATAACCCAATCCAAAACGAATGTACATAGGTTCTTGAATTGCTTGGATGGGATACACATAATGATATACTCCCAAGGGCAAAAATAATTTTCCAATGGTAAATTTATTATACATACCAATTGCCAACTGATATTTCTGGGATTCGCTAATATCGCGAACCCGCAATTTTGAACTTACCTGCAAGGCATGCGTGGCATCATAAAATCCATCTAGTCCTAAGCCGCTAGAAAATAATTTATTGAACCTATACAAAATATTCGCACTGGCACTTGCTACCCAAAATTGAGTAACATTGTTAAAGTAACCCAATTCGCGGTAACCAATGGCAACTTGGGTTTGCAGTTGCCAGTTTTTACTGCCATCAGCATAATTGGGTTTACTATGGGCTTGTCTTTTTATTCCCTGCGGGAAATAACATAAACCAAGCGAGCCATACATTATATTTAAGCCTCCATTGGGCATTTTAAGGCTGCCATTAGATACATGATATAAGCTTGCATTGGCTTCTAATTCTAGTTGACTAGTGAAGGTATATCTTGCACTTGCACCTATATCAAACCCAAAATTTATGGCCGAGCTAATGGCTCTATTATCAAAGTTTTTTTCTCTGTGGTATTGCACCGTGTTTAGGTTCAAACC
>JAUYMZ010000234.1 GCA_030699355.1 Bacteroidota bacterium
TTGCGACCGTGTGGCGCAAGGTGTGGTAGACGCTTACAAAAATATTGGCAATATTCCAGTTCCTATTATTGTTCGTTTACAAGGTACCAATGCAGAAGTTGCTAAAACCTTAATAGACGAATCTGGATTAAAAGTATATTCTGCTATCGTGTTGAAAGAGGCGGCTGATTTGGTTCAGCAAGCAGTAGAAGGAAAATTATAGTTTTTAATTTAATAATTAAGGTCGCCTGATATTTTCGTATCTTGCGACCTTATTTATTTAATAAGCACCATGTTATTACCTTTACATCCAAAAAATCCGAACCCACGAGATTTGAAAAAAATCAAGGCTATATTGGATAATGATGGGGTTATTATTATTCCTACCGATACCATTTATGCCATGGTTTGCAGGATGGATTCGAAAAAAGGAATTGAACGCATGAGTAAAATTATGGGCAAAAAGCCTGAAAAAGTTTTCTACTCTATTTTGTGTTCAGACTTATCAAATATTTCTGAGGTTACTGCTACCATTGATAAAAACATCTTTAGGATGTTAAAAAACAACCTGCCTGGGCCCTTTACCTTTATTTTAAAAGCCAATAACCAAGTAAGTAAATACTTTGCAGGAAACAGAAAAACAATTGGCATTAGGGTTCCCGATAATATTATAACGCAAACCCTTATTCAAGAAATTGGCAGTCCTTTGGTTGCTAGTACCATTCATCACGATGATGAAATTATTGAATACATGACCGACCCGCAAGAAATTTTCGAGAAATTTGAATATCAAGTCGACTTGGTTATCGATGGTGGCGCAGGAGGCAATATTCCATCAACCATTATTGATTGTACCAGTGAAGACCCAGAAATTGTGAGAGAAGGTAAAGGTGAGGTTAATTTTTAAAAGGCTCGTATCTTTCATTTAATGGGGGTAAATAATCATAGCTTTTAGTTGGATTGGTTTTAAATAATAATTCTGGAACCTGTTGTATATTTAAAATCCAATCATCGCAATTAATGGATTCAATATTTAATTGCAATAATTCTTTTAAAATAAAAGGCATGCCAATAATTGAAGTATAAAATTCTACCTTATTGTAAGTGAAAGCAAATGTTAAGCCTACCCCAATAAGCATTAAAGTAGTATTTGCTTTTCGCCATAGCACTTTGCTGTCTCGCATTGCCATTGTTTTAATTTTCGAATAGGGGATTTTTATATTGTTTTCAAATACCAAAACTTCGCCTATTTGCGACTGAAGCTTGAGGCAATACATGTTGTTTTTTGGGTCTAATGCAGGTGGAAATAGAGAATCATTCTGAGGTTTATTTTTTAATTCTACATAGCAATAATTTGCAGTTTGAAAAGACTTTATTTCACCAGTCTTCTTATGTGTAAAATAAGCTGCCGGTTTCTTTCGTAATTGGGCGCTTCCTGTAAAGGAATAAAACATAAATAAAAACAAAACTATTCTCATTTTTTTTGTTTTGTTAATAGGGAGTAGTGTGGTAAGTAAACTCTTTTCTTAGTACCAATTTTGTCTACTATTTTAATAAAAGTAGCAAGTCCTAGCCCCCCTGTAATAATTGCTAATCCGTATATTTCAAGTCCGCCAGCAATAATCACCGTGCCATTGATGCACGCATATAAAATCAGAGTTTTATTTACGAAAAATCTATGGTCAAATTTATTAAAATAAAGGCAAGAAATGTGTTCAATTGGAATTCTAAGGCTGGTTAAATCTGTGGGGTTTAATTTTACGATTAAATTTATCCCATCATAGTTTTCGAAATAACATTTTGAAGCAGCATCTATTGGGTCATCAAAAGTTTGAACCCAAATTACTTTACCATGCTTTAATTTATAATCTACATTTGTATTAATTGTATTTTGTAGAATCAAAGCTTGGGCATAAATTTTTGCCGTAAATCCAATAAATAACAAAATAAAAAGTATGCTAATTAGTTTTTTCATTGACTATTTGAGTAAATAATAATCCAATTTGAATATTAAGATATGCTGTTTTATACATTCCAGTATAGTAAGTAAAATCTGCATTTAAATTGTTAAAAACTTGCTGAAATGGAGCATTTCCCTCTAAGCGCAACCCCGTTGAAACGCCATATTTTATAACTGTTTTTCTTCCTACATAGGCCCAATAACTCAATTCCAATTCTAAACCTGCATATTTATTTATTTCATTTGTGGCAGTTTTGTAATTTCCAGAAATGGGGTCATTTTTATGCAATTGGATAAGTCTGTTCTGTGAAATGCCAAGAGGCACACCAAAAGCCATTACAAACAAACTATTATTCTTCAATTTTGCAAAAGGAATAATTTGTGGTGTAACATAATAGTAATTTGCAAGGTGTTGATATTCGATTAAACCAAAAGTAGTTAGGCTATTATTTGCGTAATAAATAATTCCTTTTTCATTTCCTTTCCCATAGCCAAGTTTAATACCAAGTCCTTTGTTTTTAGCATTCAATTGACAAAAGGACGCGAAAAATGGAGCATTCTGGGTGCTATTTATATGCAAGCCATAAAATCTTTTTTTGCCGCTAACATTCAAAATTTGAGCATTTATTAGATTGCTTAAAAAGAATATATTACAAATTAAAATGGCTATTCTCATTGTATGATAAGGCTATCAATATTCCAAACAGCTTGATTACTATAAAACCTATTTCTTACAAACCGCGCATTAATAGCTGTAGAATGAGTTAAATAAATAGCTTCAATTTTTCTATAATAATTTTTACCATTTTCATTTTCAATATTGGAACTAGCAAATTTTATCCAAATCTCAAAATCATAATGCGCGACAGCATTAAAAACGGTAAATTTAGTTGGTCTATAATAAGATAGTTTCAACGTGGCAACCCTAGCATTTGGCGTATCTATTAGCTCCCCATTATTATAACTAATAGATTGGATAAGCATATTTGTATCTGCAAATTTTACCACTTGCGCATATTTTTCAGGTGTTGGATAATATTCCTCACCACTTTGGCCGCATGCTGAAAATAAAACAAATGCGAGTACGCCAAGTAATAATTTTGAACCCATAAGTAAAACGAATTTACAATTTACTTTTGACTGAACCAATAATATATCCAATTTTAAAATTGGCTGTTAAAGATACCAATAGCCCAGTATCTTCCCATGCCACCCTACCAACGCCAAAATTATTAAATCGAAGGTAATTTTGATTATCCTTGTTGGGGTTAGTGTTCAATATTTTAAACTTAGTACCCATTATGTCGAAGGATGAAAAGACTGTCCCTCCTATTCCTATACCCATTGAAGCATCAAAAACAAAATTGCCTCTAAGCTTCCATTGATTTCCCAAATTTAAAAACCCCAATAAACTGGTAAAAGTGTTCTTATAGGTAGTAATTTGGAATTCATTACCCTCTGGCAATTGCCTTTTTAGTGTATGATAATGCCGGGTATAAATATGGTGGGCGTAAAAAATTTCTGGTTTTACATACCAACCCAATAAAGAATGCGACCTTCCATTACTGAGTATTTTTTTTATCCCTATTCTGCCGAATAAACCTTGGTTTTTAAAGGTGTAATATTCGGGTACTTGGATAAAATTCATGATGCCAATTTCAAGAGTTAAAGCATTTTTAGGATAGAGTATCTTTTCAAATCCTACCTGTAGTGTGCCAAAAGGTAGCGCAACAGGCGAAAGTGATGTGATTATTGAATTAAAATCATCCCTGTTCACTTTCAAAATTTCTTTATCTAATTCTGCATACCTAACAATTGTTCCGTTATTAAGTATGAGTCTCTTAATATTATTGTGATCATAAACATACTCTTTATTATCGCGGATGTTTATCAACTTTACTTCTGATGGGTTATAGCTTAATACCTTTGAAAAAATAGTATCGTTATTGTCCTTCAAAATAAGCAAGTCTTGGGCCTTCAATTGAATTTTAGCAAAAAACAAAATGGTAGAAAAAACAAAAATTATCTTCATTGGCATATTCAATTTTTACTCCCTTTTATTGATATAGAAAAAGAGTCCCTCGTATAATTACCTGAACCAATGTTGTTTTAAATAACAAATGCTTAATTAGCTTTGTTATTCTTAATCTGAGAAAAAAGCAAACCAATCTGTAAATTAAGGTAACTCGTTTTATACATGCCAGGGTAATACACATTATCAAAATTATAGTTTTGAAATTCCTCTTGAAAAGGGGCATCACCAATTAATTTCATACCCGTTGTTAAACCATACTTAATAACCATTTTTTTACCCAAATTTGCCCAATAAGCTAACTCAACCTCTAATCCAACGTATTTATTTTCATCTCTTTTATAAACATAATAGCTTCCTTTTACGGGGTCGTTTCGATGATTCAAGGTAAGTCTATCTCTTGACATGCCAAGTGGTAAACCAAAAGCAATTATAAATGTCGATTTCCGTCTGTCTTTTGCATAGGCTAGATATTGTGGGGTAACGTAAAAATATTCAGCTTTGTGTACATAGGATGAATTTGCTATGGTTGAAGGCCAATTTCTATTGCCATTATAATAAATATAGCCAACTTCATTTTCCCTGCCATACCCCGCCTTTACTCCCCACCCTTTGTTATCACTATTTAGGTGATAATAAGAGATAAAAAATGGCGCATTAGTTGAAGTTTGAGCATGAAACCCATATAAAATTTTGGGTTGTTTTATTTTTAAAATTTGGGCTGATAACTTGCCGCATACCGCCAACAATATCAGCATAAGCTGTAACTTCCTCATTCTATTATTAGGCTATCAACAATTAAATAATTTGAATAATAATAATAATTAGAATTCTTCTCTAGTAATGTGGCTCTGATTATTTTAGTGCTGTTTGCGTTCGACTTTAAAATTTCGAGGCCTTCATAAATTTTCTCAAAGCTATTTTTTTCGTCATTATTATTTTTGGGTTGTAATTTAAACTTCATTTGAACCTCAAATTCATAATTTTTAACCCCGTCGCTTATAGTGAATTTTGTTGTTTCATAAGGCGAAAGCTTTAAAGTGGTTCTACCCGTATTAGGACTATCTATTTGCAAGCCTCTATAATAATTTATCTCTTTAATCACCCTATTTGTATCACCAAACCTTACAACCTGCTTGTAAGATTGATTTTGATAATAATAGTCATCATAATCATAACCGCCACAAGAAATAAAAAGTAAAGCGGCAAATATGCCATAAATTATTTTTGTACCCATAGTATTACGAATTTACAATTATTTTTTTATGAACCAATTAAATATCTAATTTTTAATTAAACATTTTATACGCTTGCAACAAAAAATTCCAACAAATAGTAAGGCAAATTAAATAATTAATATCATTACATCTTTAAGCCATGATTTATTGTTTTGAATCACCCAAAAGTATTCCCAATTTAATATCGGCTTGAAATGAAAGAGCGTGTATGGTGCTCTTTTTATTAAGTTCGCTTGTTAAAATTCATAATTATTTTTCCAATTTCTAATCAAAAAATTCAAAAAAACACATATTTGCAAATATGGAAAATCCTATTTTGGTTCAAATAGTTAGAGGTGGTGTTTTAGAAAGCTTTCACCGTGGAAGCGTTTGTGTGGTTAATGCGCAAAACGACATTGTATTCCAATTGGGCAACCCGCAGCAAATTTGCTATCCACGCTCTGCCCTAAAATTGGTTCAGGCATTGCCCTTGGTAGAGTTGGGTGGAATAGAAAAATTTGGACTAACTATAGAAGAAATTGCCATTACTTGCGGCTCACACAATGGAGAAGAAAGGCATGTAAAAGTGGTAGAAAGTATCTTGCAAAAAATTGGTCTGAACCCAAGCTATTTAGGCTGTGGTATGCAGTACCCAACAGATAAAGCCTCGAGTGAGACATTTATAAAAACGGGCACTAAACCTAGCGCCATTCATAACAATTGCAGCGGTAAACATGCGGGCATGTTGGCGCTTTGTGTGTTGCTAAATTATCCCACACAAGATTACCTCAACAAGGAGCATCCCATACAAAAACTTATCCTCGATTATGTAGTTGAACTTTACCAATATCCCTCCTCTAAAATGGTTTGTGCTTTGGATGGTTGTACGGCTCCCATTTACAGTATGCCTCTTTTTAACCAAGCATTGGCTTTTAAAAATCTGGCCGACCCCATTCTTTATAGGGAATCATTGCAGAAGGCTTGTAAGCAGATTTTAGAAGCTATGAGCCTAGCGCCATTTATGGTAGCGGGAACGGGAAGGTATTGCACCGAAATGATGGAGATTACTGCTCCTAAAGTAATAGGAAAAACAGGTGCAGAGGGCGTTTTTTGCATGAGTTTTACCGAGCAAAAATTGGGTGTATGTATTAAAATAGACGATGGTAAAATGCTTCCTCAATACCAGGTGGCTCAAGCACTTTTAGAGGCAAGCAAACTATTTACCACGGAGCAATTAGCCCCCATTCATGCTTATGCACACAAAGAGCTCAAAAACTTTAATAAATTAGTTACTGGCGAAACAAGGGTAGATAAGCAACTTTTTAGCTCTTTTGCCAGCGTATTCAACTAAAAATAGAGCCCCAGAAAAGCTTTCCTATTAACTTGGGAAAATTTGTGGATAAACAAACGCTTTTAAACCTTGCATTATTTGGTTCAGACCAAGTTATAGCTTACTTTTACGCTTTGAAAATAGCTAATAAAAGATGAGCGAAGAAGCAATGGAAAACAAACAAAATTATGGTGCCGATAATATTCAGGTATTAGAGGGTTTAGAAGCAGTTAGAAAAAGGCCAGCCATGTATATTGGTGATGTAGGTTTTAGAGGCTTACATCACTTGGTTTATGAGGTTGTAGACAACTCAATTGACGAGGCCCTTGCAGGTTATTGTAAAAATATTTTCGTAAATATTAATACCAACAACTCCATTACTGTTGAAGATGATGGTCGTGGAATTCCAACTGGTATGCATGCCAAAGAGGGTCGTTCTGCCCTAGAGGTGGTTATGACAGTTTTACACGCAGGTGGTAAATTTGATAAAGATACGTACAAAGTTTCGGGTGGTTTGCACGGTGTGGGTGTAAGTTGCGTAAACGCACTTTCTACCTTACTCAGAGCCACTGTATACCGTGATGGAAAAATATTTCAACAAGAATATTCATGTGGAAAACCTTTATATGATGTGAAAGAGGTTGGTACAAGCGAAAAAACAGGTACTACCATTTATTTTGAACCAGATACCAGTATTTTCACTGTTTCTGAATATAAATACGAAACCTTGGCCGCGCGTATGCGTGAGCTATCCTACTTAAATCGTGGCATCCGAATCACCTTAAAAGATAATCGTCCGGATGAAGCTGGTAATTTGCGCGAAGAAATGTTTTACAGTGAAGGTGGTTTGAGAGAATTTGTAAACTTCCTAGATGGTTCGCGCGAAAAACTCTTACCTGAACCTATTTATGTTGAAGGCGAAAAAGGTGGCGTGCCAGTGGAGGTTGCCATGATTTACAATACAGGCTACACAGAAAACTTGCATTCGTACGTAAATAATATTAATACCATTGAGGGCGGAACCCACGTTGCTGGTTTTAGAAGAGCCTTAACACGCACTTTAAAAGCTTATGCCGATAAAGAAGGTTTGCTTAAAAATGTAAAATTAGAAATTACTGGCGACGATTTTAGAGAAGGTTTAACAGGCGTAATTTCGGTAAAAGTACAAGAACCTCAATTTGAAGGTCAAACCAAAACTAAATTAGGTAATAGCGATGTTACAGGTGCGGTTGACCAATGTGTTGGCGAAATGCTGAACAACTATTTGGAAGAAAATCCAAAAGAAGCTAAGCTAATTGTTCAAAAAGTGGTATTGGCTGCTACCGCAAGAGCAGCTGCCCGTAAAGCTCGCGAAATGGTGCAACGTAAAGGTGCATTAACGGGCAGTGGATTACCCGGTAAATTGGCCGATTGCCAAGAAAGTGATCCAAGCTTATGCGAAATATATTTGGTAGAGGGAGATTCGGCAGGTGGAACAGCAAAGCAAGGTAGAAACCGCGCCAATCAAGCCATTTTACCTTTAAGAGGAAAAATCTTAAACGTTGAAAAGGCAATGGAACATAAGATTTATGAGAACGAGGAAATTCGTAATATGTTTACTGCCCTTGGTGTTACCATTGGAACACAAGAAGATGCCAAAGCGCTAAACATTGCCAAGCTTCGTTACCATAAAATTATCATCATGACGGATGCTGATGTGGATGGTTCTCACATTCGTACCCTTATTTTAACCTTATTCTTTAGGTATATGAAAGAGCTTATAGAGTTTGGTTATATCTACATTGCTCAACCACCTTTGTATTTGGTTAAAAAAGGAAAAGACGAAGAGTATTGCTGGACAGAGCCACAACGTGAAGAAGCTGTTATGCGTTTAGCTAAAGGCGGAAATCCAGATTCTGTGGGCATTCAACGTTACAAGGGTTTGGGTGAAATGAACGCAGAACAATTGTGGTCTACTACCATGAACCCAGAAACCAGAACACTTAAGCGCGTTAGCTTAGATTCTGCCGCTGAAGCTGATCATATCTTTAGCATGTTAATGGGCGATGAGGTGCCACCAAGAAGAGAATTTATTGAAGCCAATGCAAAATATGCACGTATTGATGCTTAATAATTAACTATTTCCTGTGTACCCCCACAAACGATGGGGGAAGGAAATAACCTTTGGGTTGTTTATATATAAGGAGTCCTGCATTGAAAAATGCGGGACTTTCTTTTTAATGAAAGGGTGAATTTTTCTCCTTAGAAACCACTTTGTAAACCATTTTATCTATAAAGGTTGGGAAAATTTTATTAATCCAATACATCCATTTTCCGGTAAGGGTAATTACATGGTACTTTCTTCCTGTTTTGTGCAATGGGACACCCAAACTCGAAAACGCTAAATTTTTAAATCAAATAGATTGATTATTGATTGTTGTTCTGGTGTTTTGATTACTAATCTTGAATATGTTTTATTTGAATATGGAGTTTGAAGTTCTACCTTGTATATGGTTTTGATAATGTCTATAGCTTGTTCTGCGGAATGAGGAGCATGCTTTTCTTTAAGTTGTCGTTCAAGTTCTTTGTATACTTTGCAAGCTGCAAATGATATACATATATGTGCTTCTATCCTTCTTCGAAGTCTGTGATATATAGGGCGGATTTGTAAGTCAGATTTAGATATTCTGAACGTCCTTTCAATCTGCCACAATTGACTATACTGAGCTATCACTTCTTCTTTGGTTAATGTTGTGTTGGTTGTATAACCTTTTAATCCATCCCATTTTGCATCATCTTCAAATTTGCTATAGTTGATTTTTATGTTTATCTCTCCTTCCATTTGTAAGTATTTGTTATAACCTTTGTTGTTGATGTGTTTTTTGCCCAATTTGCCTGACAGAATAGCCTTCTCCAATTTCTCCAATCCTCGCTTTCTATTTTTGGCATCTCTGATGGCTCTAGTTATTTTATAGCCAACAACCAATCTCACATTTTCTTCCAATTCAATGGTTTCACATTGGCTATCTTGAAGTTTTAGGCTCAATATTTTTGCTGTTACCTCCTTGTTCATATTCTTGATTCTAGCACCGAGAATGAATTGGTATTGTTGTGCTTTAAGCTGTTCAATGTTTTTGTTCGACAACAATCCGGAGTCTGCAATAATTGTCAAGTTTTGGAAAGCATATTTCGATTTAAAATGATTTATAACGGGTAAAAGCGTTTCACCTTCATATTTATTTCCTTCAAAAATTTCATAGTCTAATGGATAACCATTTTCACTTACCAATAAGCCCAGTACAATTTGAGGATGTTGATGTTTGCCATCTTTGCTAAAACCAGTTTTGCGCAGATCGTCTTCGTCTGATGCCTCAAAATACAATGTTGTAACATCGTAATAAACTACTGATAAGTTTCCATTTAAAACTTTCAATGTATGAGCAAAACTGATAGTTTTAATAAGCTCTATTTGCGATTGGTGCAATTTGTCTAGATATCTATAAATAGTGTAAACACTAATCTCTTCGCCTTTATATTTGAATAAATAATCAGTAGTTTTAAGTTTACTAACAGGATATACAATTCGCGTAATAACCAAGTGTCTAAATAAATCCTCCTCAATAGAATTAAAACCTATTGCATCAAAAATTTGCCCCAATAAAAGCTCTGGCCCAACAAGATTCATGGAGTCCAAACACTGCAAAAAGGTATCTACAAATGCTAATTCTTTATCCTTATCAAAAGGCAACAAAACCTGTCCGCCGTGAGATAAAATTATCTTTTTGCCCTTTGCAATTAAAAAATCAATCTCAACAGAATCTGTTGAACTACCTACCGTTTGGAACAAAACATACTTTCCCGAAGATTTATCTACAATCTGAACACTTGTGGAGCCACTTTTATTCTTTTTACATCTTACAAACATTGATGCAAAAGTAAAAATTCAACCCTAAAAAACAGTCGGGACACCCAAATCACAAGTAGAAACCCAGTGTTTTCAAAGGCTACAGAGGACGGTTACAAACAGCCGCACAAAACAGGAGGCGCCCTTAAGCGCCTTTTTTTATTAAAATATGTGCTTCATTCTTATAAGTGAATACACTCGCCATAAGCTTGCGCAGCGGCTTCCATGATGGCCTCGCTCATGGTTGGGTGTGGATGTACAGATTTGATAATTTCCAT
>JAUYMZ010000236.1 GCA_030699355.1 Bacteroidota bacterium
TGAAAGAGGGTTCTAACAGGGTTTGCCTGAGTTTTGAATTGTTATCTACTGCCGGTGCCGGCGACGAATCAAAGGTTGATATTAGAAACGATACAATTATAAGTAAGGCAAATGGCGAGTTTGCTTGGGGTAAACTAATAAATGTGAGGTATACTACCCATTTTTATATTCCCGGTATAAATAGATTATTGAGTTTGTATGATGTTAGAAATGCCAATCCCAATAATCCAGATACCATTATTGTGCGCGATTTTTGGAAACAGCCCATTAATTTAGGCGTATTGAGCAATGTAGATTACCGCCGATTAACGCCCTTTGATTTAAATATACCCAAAGAGGGAATTCAAACCATGTTGGAGTATTCTCAAAAAATATTTTTAAAGCATAAACTACCTTTGCCTGTAAGTTTTATTCACCCCGGGGGCTCGCATCCATACATTAGCACGGCCAATGTAAAAAATGCCATTGAACCCTTAGGTTATAAAGGAGGGGCTAGTTATCCATTTGTGCGTTTTGGGTTAAGTTATTACAATCCAAATGGCCTGAACCAATATGCTTTACAAGGAGGAGATATTACGCCAGAAAACAATTCTTTAGATGATTGTAAAAGGCATATTGCAGCGTATTATGCTAAAAATAACATCGTTGTTTCCATCAATCACTTTAACTCATTAGGTGCTGCCTATCCATTTGATCAAATGATGTTAAATTTAGAGCAGCTCATCATTTGGTGCAAAGCCAATAACATTCCTATTAAAACATATAAAGAGTGGGTTCAAGTAATTTCCGAATCCTATTTCGACCAAACCTTCGATATCTTTCCTCCGCTGCAAAATGACTTTGATAAAGATGGAAAAATAGATGGACTTCAAATGGCCAATCCCAATTTAAGAGATACCATTAACGGAGTTCCCTATAATAAAAATGTTTGTTTAAGCATAGCAACCAATAACGCAGTATTTAATTTTACGCGTGTTTACGGATTAAGTAGAGGTAAAAACACCATTTACCTTTCAACCAAAGGAGGCAAAGACATTTACGATTATTTTAGTATGGTAGTAGATATGCCAGAAGCAAACATAAGCCGAACCTATGCCGTTTTTACCAATACGCCCAATTATACCGAAAGGGCTTTTGATATAGAAGTACCTGCCGGTGTTACCTATCTCAATTTAATTTTAAATTATAATACCCAAAACAATCAAAGGGTATTTGTAAGCGGCATCAAAATTAAAGCACTAAAAAAGCCCTCTTTTAGAGAGGCTGTTATACACAGAGAAGCTCACCGGGCATTTAAACCTGTAAGTTTATCAGATTTTGCGGCTTGCAATGGCTTTACACCTGCGCAACTTCAGTTTGCAGTTTTAAAGGCGCCCAACCATTTACAAGCTACTCTTGTAAATACAAGAGAGTTACATTTGCTACCCAAAAATAATCGTTTTTGGATAGGCATAGATTCTATACTAGTGCGTGTGAGAGCCCCAGATAATACCGCAGATACAGCTTGGGTATATGTTCAATCTGTAGCAGGCAAATTATGCACAGGTGCCATATCACCTATTTCAATTAATACAGATACGGTAAACGATTTATCTTACGCCTTCTCTTCTTTTCCGGCTGATCCAATTTTAAATCCAAATAATACCTCACAGGTTTGGGTAAAACCCCTAGCACAAACTAAATATAGCAATACCATTACATTTAAAAATGCAAGCAAAAGAACTGATTCCATTTTGGTAAATGTATTGCCTAGTAAAATGGTTTGGGGTACCTACGAAACCAAACATTTTGGTTCAGCCAATAGCTTAACCTATACTTTAAATTATCCTGCGCACAATCAAATTTTGCTATACAGTAACAACAGCAATGCACAGGTAAGTATCAATAACCAAACCGTTACCATTCAAAAGCCAGCAGGGTTTAATGGCATTTTAGAAACAGAATTATTTATAGGCAGTCCAACTTGCCAGGCCGTTATTCATACCTTAGCCAGCAGTACCTTTCCAACAACATTGGAAGAAAATAAGTTATCGCTACCCATTGAGGTTTATCCAAATCCGTTTAACCAAGAAATAACGCTGTGCCATGTGCCTGCTGGTTTATGGAAAATGCAGCTTTATAATTTAGCGGGTGCCCTTATTTATGAACCAAATGAAAAAATATTGGGCAATAGTGAATGTAAGTTTGCCATTCCTGAGCTTGTGAGCGGAATTTATTTGTTAAAATTATCAAGTGATAGTCAGGTGTTTACAACTAAACTCATTAAAAATTAAATTTTTTTACAAAGAAATCAAACAAATTCAAACAAAGCTCGTTTAATTTGTCGAGTGAGTTAATTTTCATAATTGAGGTTGCGCAAGCAACACGAGGGGCCCCTTGAGTAAGGGCCCCTTTTTTTGTTTTTAGTCGTTGGTCATTGGTCTTTAGTCGTTGGTCGTTAGTTTTTGGTCTTTAGTTTTTGGTTGAAATAATATTTAATATTTTGGGGGAGAGGTTTCTCGCTTCGCTCGAAATGACGTTCTTGTTTGGTGATGCAGCAATAATACTTGGCAGCTTTGCAGCCAAGTATTATTGCCTATTTTTTTGCCGCAACCAGTCATTCCGACCGCAGGGAGGAACCGGATTCTATTAGCAGATGCCAATTCAACCTGAGCGATAGCGAAGAATCTCCTGCTTTTTCTCAGGCAACAATAATCCGAAAACCTAAAATTGAGCGAAGCTCAAAAAAATATGGATAATAACAAATAGTGCAGAAAATCTGGACTCTGGATTCTGGATTCTACTCAATAAAAGGAAACGCCAATTCCGTTACCCACTTATTACTATCCGGCTCCATGCCTGGGTTAGTTAAATAAAACTCCAAAGGTGCTCCACTTGGTTTTAAATTTTCTGAGGCCAACATCTCAAAACCCTGCTGGTAAAGCTTACTTAAACCACTATAACCACCCGTATATTTTACCACCATCCATTTACTAGCAGGCAATTCTTTTATAAAAATTGGCTCGCTCACCTGCATTGGTTCAGACATACCCATGGCTGAAGTTACATCAAAAACATTGTTTCGGGCAAAATGATTGATGGTAAACGGCACTCCAACAGGCATTTTATTGGCTTGTTTAAAAACAGATTCGAGACTGGCAAAATGATCGCTAATTTTTTGCGAAAGCATATCACCAGAAATTTTCTCACGAATACCCACGAATTTCATTCCGCTAAATTCCCTAATTTCGGCCTCATACGGCCCAATATGGTAGTGGGGTAATTGGGCAATTAAGGCTTGCAAAAGTGTTAAACCTTCTTCAAAATCTTTACCCAACATGCCATCCATAAATAAATTAACATACTTGGCCACAGGCACAAAATAAAACGGCATTCCCTCGCCATCGGCATCCATGCTCCATGTTACCAGGGTGCCGGCATCTGTTTCACTCAATTGAAAAGTAGAGTAAGAAATGCCCATTCCCTCCATGTTCATTTGGGTTTTTAAAAAAGTATCGGCCAATGTTTCTATGATTTTCATTTCTCCATTGCCCACCTCGGGGTGCGCACTTTTCCAGCTATAACTAGCTCCCACACCTGCTTCAATATCATTGTAGGTATATTGTGTGGTAGAGTCTTTATTATGCCAGGGACTCCATTCAACCCATTTTTTAAACTGATTTAGGTATGGAAAAATTTGATGTGGGTGGGCAGTTATCACCATACTTCTTTCTACCCGAACTTGAGAAGGCAAAAAGAGGGAAACAACAAACAATAAAACAAGAATGCCAAGTAAACTTAATAATGTAATTTTTAATGCTTTCATATTTTGAATTTTATGGTTTTACGTATGGGTTATTTAATTTCTCTGAACCAACGGTGGTACTTGGTCCATGTCCAGAATAAATGCGCGTTTCCTCTGGTAAAGTATAGATTTTCTCCCGAATGCTTTGCGCCAAAACTTCAAAATTTCCACCAGGCAAATCGGTTCGGCCAATACTATTTTTAAAAATCACATCGCCACCAAACAAAATGTTCGTATTGGCATGGTAAAAACTTAAAGAGGCAATTGAGTGCCCCGGCGTGCTCAAAATTTCTAGTTGGCTTGAACCAAAATGAAGGGTTTGACCCGCATCAATAAATACCAATTTTTCTGGAATAGTAAATTTTGGGAGGCCAAACATAGCCGCCCAGCGGTCGGTATCTTTATAGGTAAAAAGCTCTCCTTCATGCAAATGAAGGGGAAGCTGATATTTATCGGCCACAAAATTATTGCCCAAAATATGGTCGATATGACAATGTGTATTGAGTAGCAAACTTGGCTTAAGACCAAGCTTTACAATAAATTCTTGCAACAAATTCCGTTCTTCTGAGTTACTACAACCGGGGTCTATAATGGCGCAAGCCAAACTATCGTCCCACACAACATACGTATTTTCTTGAAATTCATTAAAAACAAAACTTTTTACTTGCAACATGCTGCAAATTTGTTCAAACTTTAGGGCAATAAAAATTTTTTATTGGTTTGACCCAAAAATTACTAAAATTAATTTCAGATTGTCGGCTTTTTGCTGCATTTTTGGTTTCCCTAAATATATGCAATTAAAGCGTTTCCTTTTTATCTGTCTTTTGGTCCTTTTTGGGTTCAGCCAAAACCGAGTGTTTGCGCAAGGCATAAATACACCTTTTGGGCAAAACAGGGTGCAACATGGCCGGTTTGAATGGAGTTTTTTACGGAGCGAAAATTACGATGCCTTTTTCTATTCGGGCGGTAGAGAATTAGCCACTTTCTGTATAAAGTTTGCCGAAAACAACATGAGTGATTTAGAAAAATTGCTCGACCATCGATTGGGTGGTAGAATTGAAATTATTTGTTACAATACCCTCAGCGATTACAAACAAGGCAATTTTGGTTTAGAAGATATAAACCTAAATACAGGCGGCTATACCCAAGTGGTAAACAACCGCGTGTTGGTATATTTTAACGGCGATCATGCAGATCTTGAGCGCCAATTAAAAGAAGGATTAGCACTGGTTTTATTAAATGAATTACTTTATGGAGGAAACTTGCAAGAACGCATACAAAATGCAGCCTTCTTAAATTTACCTCAGTGGTATTTGCAAGGCTTAACCTCCTATTTAGCCAAAAGTTGGGACGTAAGCTTAGACAATAAAATGAAGGATGCCTTGCAAGCCAAAAGGAAGTTTAGGTTTAATAGGTTAAGTCAAACCGAGCCCGTATTTGCAGGACATTCATTTTGGAAATTTTTGGTAGATAAATATGATATTGAAGTGATAGCCAATTTGGTATATATTACAAAACTTACCAGAAATTATGAAAGTGCCATTTCTTATGTAACCAATTTAGAATTTCCCGAAATTATTGCAGATTATACTTCCTACTACCAAAATGCATATGCCAAAGAAAGTAGCTTGTTATCTGATTTCCCAGCCAGTGAGTTTAAAATAAAAAAACGCATTGCTCCTTTCATTCAAGACCAAATGAAAGCGAGTCCAAAAGGAAACTACTTGGCTTTTACCTCTAATAGATATGGAAAATACAGAATATGGTTAATGGATTTAAAAACAGGAAAAACCAAACGTATTTTTAAAGGTGGTTTAAAATACCATCAACTTATTATAGACCAATCGTTCCCTATTCTTGCTTGGCAAGCAGGGGGCGATAAATTATCGTATGTATTTGAAAAGAAAGGCCAAGTTTATTTGAGAATTGTAGACTTGGTAAACAAAAAAGAAGAAACCATCCGTTTCTTAAAATTTGACAAAATTACGGGCATCGATTTTAGTGATAATGGACGAAGTATTGTATTGTCTGCTATTCGCCGCGGACAAAGTGATTTATACATTTACGATATTCCAACACGCAGGGAGAAGCAAATAACCTCAGATTTTTATGACGATTTACATCCAAGATTTGTTGATTTTTCTGGGAAAATATTATTTAGCTCCAACAGAATAAGCGATTCATTGGGAGTAGGCGTTCAAACCAAATTGGCTCCCGACAATAACTTCGATATTTTTCAATACGATTTAGAAACAAATAGTCCGAGATTAAAACGACTTACCCATACGCCAAATATTAATGAAACTCATCCCATTGATTACAACCAAAAATACTATGCTTATTTAAGCGAATATAATGGTGTAAGAAATAGGTATGCTGTGCGGGTAGAAGAAGTATATGACTATACAGAAATTCAAATTAAATACCACGACAGTCTAGAACTAGAAACCGATGCCTTGCAGTATACAGATGCCCCTACTTGGAGCGGTAAATCTTTTATGTATAAAGACAAAAGCATTAACTTAGACGAACGGGTGGAAAGAATGGATACTTTTATTTATAATAAAGATATTGTTTATACTTACCCATTAACCAACTACAAAAAAAGTATCATTGCACATGATGTTTCGGTTCAGGCCAAAATGGTTTACGATTTGGTGTTAGATAAAGGGAAATATTATATTAAATACCAACCTATAAATAAACAAGTAGAGGCGGCCTCTTTTGATGTAGAAACCTATCCAAACTTATACAGATTAAAAACAGGATATGCCAGCTTACCTTTTGAATCGGGCCCAAAAGAATACAGAACCAAGGGTTACCAAGCAGATACCAACCTTACCCCTAGCGTTGTAAAAATTGCCGTTGATACCAACGCTTATTTCTTTGTAACAGATTATACCAGTCCAGACTATAAACGACCCCAATTTATAACCATTACCAAAACACCAGAGGCCTTATTAAAACAAAAAAATATTAAAATAAATGCGCCACGTTTTTATGATGTTACTTTTTTTACAGACAAAGTAGTAACGCAATTAGACAATAGTATTTTAAACACCTACTATCAACCTATTTCAGCTGCATCGCAACAAATGTTTAATCCGGGATTAAACGGAATGTTTAAATTGGGAATGATTGATTTATTTGAAGATTACCGCGTAACAGGTGGCGTTAGGATGGCCTTTGATTTAAGTGGCTTTGATTATTTTGGAAGTTTAGAATTACTTAAAAAACGCCTCGACCACAAGTTTGTATTTTACAGACAAGTTAGGGGTGGTGGAAACACAGAATTAGAGACCATCAGGAACTTATCGCATGAGTTTAGATACATCTTAAAAATACCTTTTAATCCAGTACACAGTTTTCGTATAGCCACCTTTTACAGACAAGATAAAGACGTAACCCGCGCTACCGATACTAGAACCTTAGAAACACCAGACAGAATAACCCATTGGGTAGGAGGAAAATTAGAATATGTGGCAGACAATACCGTTCCAAAAGGATTAAACCTATGGCATGGCACCCGCTTCAAAGTGTTTTACGAACACTACAGTTCATTTAATAATTGGGATGTACAATTAAACACCTTGGGTTTTGATTTACGCCACTACCAACAAGTGCATCGCCAAATTATTTGGGCCACGCGTTTTACGGCCAATACCTCATTTGGGCCAGCTAAAGTGGTGTACTATTTAGGCGGTGTTGAGAATTGGATTCCAGCGCGTTTTAACAATGAAATTGCTACTGCTACTGATAGAAATTACGCCTTTCAAGCATTGGCTTGTAACCTAAGGGGATTTGAACAAAACATTAGAAACGGCAACTCATTTGCTTTGATGAATACAGAAATTAGAGTACCCTTGTTTCAATACGCCCTTAACAAAACCCTTCGCAGCGAATTTCTGAATAACTTTCAAGTGGTGCCCTTCTTTGATATTGGAACCGCTTGGGTAGGAAACAATCCTTATAGCGACGAAAATACCTTTAACCAAAAAACGTATAATAATGGCCCCATTAATGCTTATGTTATTAATGTTCGCGACCCCATTGTAGCTGGTTTTGGAGGCGGATTAAGGTCTAAAATCTTTGGATACTTTGTACGTTTTGATACCGCTTGGGGCATTCAAGATTCTGAAGTTGCCAGTAAGCCTATGTACTATTTATCTCTGAGTTTAGATTTTTAAAACTAATCTGCCTTATCTTTTTCCTCTCTATCCAAATAACTTAAGCACAAGCGGATAACATGATGGGGAACTGCCTCTTGTAAATGAGCAAAAATAGGTGCCAATTGTTTGGTTTCACCTGTTTCTAATCTGGCCTTTCTCACTAGCTCTAAATCCTGCGCACTAAAATATTTTCCTATATCATTTAGCTCTTTGGTAGCATATAAATGCGCCAAATGAGAGTAGATGGTACTTTCATGAAATTGCCTGGTTAGGGCAATGTCTTCTATAGAAAAACCTTGCTCTAATAAAGATAAAGTTTCTTTGTAGGTGCTTTGCCTGGGCTGTTTAGGCCCAAAATCTTTTTGCCAACTCTTTATTTCTTTTAACAAGGTATTTCCATACTTTTTCACCTTGTGCTCACCCATTCCATTGATGTGAATAAATTCGGCCAAATTCTGAGGTTTTTTAGACACAATTTCTTTTAAAGTAGCATCACTAAAAATGATATATGCAGGCACATTTTCTTTTTCGGCCAACACCCTTCTGCTGGCGCGCAATTGCTCAAACAATAAGCCTTCTTGATCTTGCTCTACATAGGTATTTATTTTAACACCCCATGGATTTTTAGGCACAAATTCTTTCTTTTCTTCTGCCTGAACCAAATCTATTTTGCGCTTGCCATATAAAATATCATTTCCAAAATTTGTAATTTTAAGCGTATAATTATCATCGTAGGCCATTTCTACCAAACCCAGATTGAGCATTTGCATGATATATTGTTGCCAATCAGCGAAGGACAAATCTTTACCTGCCCCAAATGTTTTTATGCGATCAAAATTATTTTCTATAATCTCCTTTCTATGGGAACCGCGTAAAATATCTATGAGCACGTTTACCCCCACATTTTGGTTGGTTCGAGCCAAAGCCGATAACGCTTTTTGGGCCAACAAAGTTCCGTCCATTGCTTTACGTGGTTCTTTACACACATCGCAATTTTGGCAAGCCGCTTCGAGGGTTTCACCGAAATAAGCCAATAAAATTTTACGCCTGCAAATAGGAGATTCTGCATATTGTTGCATGCGATTTAGCTTTTCTAGATTTAGCTCTTTTTGTCCGCTATCTTCTATAAAATTACGAAGCATAATTACATCGCCCAAACTGTAATACAATAAAGTATCGCTGGGTAAACCATCTCGCCCGGCGCGGCCAATTTCTTGGTAATATCCTTCCATATTTTTGGGAAGACTGTTGTGAATAACAAAGCGCACATTGCTTTTATCTATGCCCATTCCAAAGGCGATGGTTGCACAAATAATTTTGGTTTTATCTCTTATAAAATCTTCTTGAATTTTTGTTCGCTCCTCAGCGCTCATTCCGGCATGATAATAATCAGCCATAATTCCAAAATCTGAGAGGTCAGAAGCCATTTCTTCGGTTGCTTTTCGGCTCAGGCAATAGATGATGCCACTTTCGTTAGCACGGGCATGAATAAAAGCGGCAATTTCCTCCATGCGCTTTTTCTTTTTCACCCCAAATCTTACCTGCAAACTAATATTGGGTCTATCAAAACTGGCAATAAAAATGGCAGGATCTTGCAAGGCTAATTGTTGCACAATGTCTTTGCGCGTAATTTTATCGGCGGTTGCAGTTAAAGCAATAATAGGCACATGGGGCCACATCGTTTTCAGTTGTTTTAGCTTGGTATATTCTGGTCTAAAATCGTGACCCCAAGCACTGATACAATGGGCTTCATCAATGGCAATGAGAGAAATTTGAATCTGAGTTGAAAAATAAGGTAACAGGGCTAATAATTTCTCGGGCGAAACATAAAGCAAAGTAATGTTGCCATTTTTCACTTCATCTAGCAGTACATATTGATCTGCTTCATCCATACTGCTATTTAAAAAAGCTGCGGCAATTCCATTGGCTTTCAAGGCATCAACCTGATCTTTCATGAGCGCAATTAAGGGCGAAACAACAAGGGTAAGATGGGATAATAATAAAGCAGGCACTTGAAAACAAACAGATTTACCACCCCCTGTAGGCATAAGCACCAGGGTGTCTTTTTGTTGAAGTACACCTTCAATAATCTCTTCCTGCAAAGGTCGAAAATTTTCGTATCCAAAGTGCTTCTTCAAAATTTGTTGTGGGTTTATTGTAGTTTGCATTTGTCAAACATAATACTTGATTTGTATTTCATAATATTGGCTTGAACCAAAAGCATAAAAATGAAGAACAGAGATTTTTTCAAAGACGTTTACGAAGTTGTGAGATTAATACCCACTGGAAAAGTTACTTCCTATGGCGCCATAGCCAGGTATTTAGGGGCTTCACGCAGTTCTCGCTTGGTTGGATATGCCATGAATGCTAGTCATGAACAAGCAGAATATGTACCTGCCCACCGCGTGTTAAACAGAAATGGATTACTCACTGGAAAACACCATTTTTCTCACCCAAACGAAATGCAAGAGCTTTTAGAAAAAGAAGGATTAATCATAGAAAATGAGCAAGTTAAAGATTTTTCAAATCACTTCTGGGATCCTAACGAAACCTTAAAATTGTAAAAAAATAAAAATAAATATGGAAAACAAGAATGAAGTTGCAGAATTCAATGCCTACCGTGAAAAAATGAATGAAAAAATACTAGCGGCAGACAATATTGTGCTAAAACGCCTGTTTAATTTAGACACCAATACCTATCAAGATGGCGCTTTACCAAGTGTTACCAAAGAAATGCTTGGATTGGTAGCTAGTATGGTTCTGCGTTGCGACGATTGCATTAAATATCATTTGGGTAAATGTTACGAATTGGGTGTTAGTACCGAACAGATGTTCGAAATTTTTGCGGTTGCAAATATTGTTGGTGGCACTATAGTAATACCACATACACGCAGAGCCGTAAGCTATTGGGAAGAACTTCAAGAAATAGATAAAAAATAAATTAGCATTTTCTGTTTGCCTAGCTTAATTTGCTGCCTCATTTACACCCATGCAAATTAAAAAATTAAGCCTTCTATTTTTGATATTTCTCCTTCATTTTCAATTTAATTTGAAGGCGCAGGAAGATTATGAAAAAGACAGTTTAGAAAGCTTATTGCCTTATGCGAATGATTTACAGCGCGCCGATATTTTATCGGGGCTAGCCAATTGTATTAGGGGAATAGATTCGGCCAAAGCTGGCAGTTATGCGAGGCAAGCATATACCATATCTAATAAATTAAATTATTGCAAAGGCAAAGCCAATGCTTTAATTACCTTAGGTATTTTAGAAAAAAATAGAGGAAATCTTGCTCAAGCCAAGCTCCATTATTTAAGTGGTTTATCTATGAGTTTAAAATGCAAAGAACCCACTGCAGCCGCTTTTGCATACCACAGCTTAGGGAACTTAAGCTATATTAATAGTGACTACAAAAGAAGCATACAATATTATATCGCATCTGTAAAAATTTCTGAGCAAATTGGAGATAGAATTAAATCGGCTCGAACCTATAATAATATGGGTTCTTTGATGATGGAGTTAGATAAATTGCAACAATCAGAAGATTATTATTTAAGAGCACTTGATTTATTCAAAGGGACAAACGACAAATTAATTATTGCAGAAATTGAAAATAACCTTGCCAACATTTACCAGCAGAGAGGATTCGATTTAAAAGCTTTATACCATTATGCCAATGCCTTAGAAGTTTTTAGAGAAAAAAGCAGCTTATTAGATATTTCAACAGCGCTTAATAATATTGGATTGGTATACTTAAAAAGGAAGCAAGTAAAAAAAGCCCTCCCATTTCTCCACGAATCATATAGAATAGATATTCAATTAAAGGATTCTAGGGCCACCCTTTTGGTAATATCTAACCTAATGGATGCTTATATTCAATCAGAAAAATATGATTCTACCCTGTATTATTTAAATGTAGGCTTGAATGTTTATAAATCTAATCCCAATAAACATGAAGTGGCAAATGTTTTTCAATCTGCCGCCGATTTGTACGGAAAACTAAACAATAAAGCCAAACAGGATTCCTTCTTAAACCTCTTTAATCAAATAAAAAAAGAATTCCTTAGCACAGAAAATCATGCAGAAATTAAATTAGCAGCAACCGAATTTGAAAATGAACGCAAAGAGCAAAAAATTAAGCTTATTGAAAAAGAGAATGAAATTAGTCAGCTCAAAATTAGAGAACAAGAGCTTTCTATTCGTCAAAGGAATATTTTATTGGTAGCAACCATTATAGCATTGGTATTCTTAAGCTTAATCGTCTCTTTGTTGGTATATTTATTTCAAATAAATAAAAAATCCAAAAACTTTGAATTAAGCAGTAAATCAAAATCAAATATTTTAAACCAACTCAACCATGAAATAAGAACACCACTCAATGGAGTAGTGGGCATGAGTCAATTAGCCATGGAAAGCAAAACATTTGCTGAGCTTAAAGAATATTTAGGTTTTATAAAATTGGGCGGAGAAGAATTGGTTTTTGTACTCAATAACTTAATTACCTATTTGCAATTAGACCGCAAAGAAGCCAAACCTGTATTGGTCCCCTTTGATTTATTATTAGGCTTAGAAGATTTATTCAATATTTATAATCAACAGTGTAAAAACAAAGGACTATTATTTAACCAAATGGTTATGCCGGGCATTCCAAAAATGGTTAATGGCGACAAACAAAAGGTGCTGATTATGATTCAAAATCTGTTGAGCAATGCGGTAAAGCAAACCAATAAAGGCATTGTTAAAGTAGAAGTTATTCAGAGTGCAACACGAAAAAAAGATAATAAGAAATTTAGCACACTTCAATTCTCCGTTATAGATGAAGGTCCTGGATTAAACGAAAAAGAAATTAAGAGTATTTTTAAAGGCAATCCCAAAAGGATAAACTCCGAAACAGGTTTTGGCATTGGATTAAAAAATGTGAAAGAATTAGCAGATTTAATGAATGGACATATAGAAGTAATTTCTGAAAAAGGGGTGGGAAGTAGTTTTATTCTTGAACTAGAATTGGAAGACTTAGAAGTAAATGGAAATTTTGTTAGTAGCAAAAATACAAGCAATAAACTGTTTAACCCCCGTAATTATCACATTTTAATTGCCGAAGACCACCTCGTGAACCAATTTCTTTTTTCAAAAATATTAGAAAAAGAAGGCTATTCTTATACCATAGCAGAGAATGGACTAAAGGCATTAGCTTGCTTAAAAGAGCGCAATTACGACCTCATCTTAATGGATATTCGAATGCCTGTAATGGATGGAATTGAGGCAGCCAATCTCATTAGAAATTCGGATGAATTTGAGAAAGACAGAGAAATTCCAATCATTGCCATTTCTGCCCACGATGATTCATTGGAAAAGAAAAAGTGTTTTGAAATTGGAATTAACGAGTGTTTAAACAAGCCAGTAAAAAAAGAAACTTTGCTTAAAAGCATTCAAAATCAATTAAATAAATAATTTTAATTTGGGCTAATTTTTTTGAAAAAATAGTTCATATTTGCCTGCTCAAAAATAGAAATTATGTCAGTATTAGTAGATAAAAATTCTAAGGTGATTGTTCAAGGTTTCACCGGAAGTGAAGGAAGTTTTCACGCACAACAAATGATTGAATACGGCACTAACTTAGTTGGTGGCGTTACTCCAGGTAAAGGTGGCCAAACTCACCTAGACAAACCTGTTTTTAACACCGTTGCAGATGCTGTTGCAAAAGCAGGCGCCAACGTTTCTATTATTTTTGTACCCCCTGCCTTTGCAGCTGATGCCATTATGGAAGCAGCTGATGCTGGCATTGAAGTAATCGTTTGTATTACCGAGGGTATTCCAGTAAACGACATGATTGCTGTGAAAGAATATATCAAAAGCAGAAAATGTACTCTTATTGGTCCAAACTGCCCAGGTGTAATTACCCCAGGTGAAGCCAAAGTTGGAATTATGCCAGGTTTTGTTTTTAAGCCAGGTAGAATTGGTATTGTTTCAAAATCGGGTACTTTAACATACGAAGCGGCAGATCAAGTTGTAAAAGCAGGTCTTGGTATCAGCACGGCTATTGGTATTGGTGGTGATCCAATAATTGGAACTCCAACCAAAGACGCTGTAGAAATGCTCATGAACGACCCTGAAACTGATGCCATCATTATGATTGGTGAAATTGGCGGAAGCTACGAAGCAGATGCTGCCCGTTGGATTAAAGCCAATGGAAATAAAAAACCAGTAGTTGGCTTTATCGCAGGCCAAACTGCTCCTCCAGGAAGAAGAATGGGTCATGCAGGTGCTATTATTGGCGGTAAAGATGATACTGCAGCGGCAAAAATGGCTATCATGGCCGAGTGCGGCATCCATGTGGTTGAATCACCCGCAGAAATTGGTTCAGCCATGCTTAAAGCTATACAAGCAAAAGCCTAATAATTCAAATTATTTATAAAAAAAAGCTACAAAAGATGCATTTCTTTTGTGGCTTTTTCTTTTTTATTTCTATTTGTTTAGAAATAATCTAAATTGCATCCTCATTCAATGTAATGCACATGAGTATTATTCATTCAAATCTATTTACGCACAGCAATCTTGCCCAAATGAAGGCATCCTTTAATGAGGCAAAACCCTATAAACATCTCGTAATTGATGATATTATTTTGCCAGAAATGGCTGAACAAATATTTGCAGCTTTCCCTAAAGAAGAGGTTTTTAACAAACGCTATAAAGGCGTAAATGAATTTAAAGCAGAAGGCTCCAATTTTGAGGACTTTCCCGAGGTGTTTACGCAACTTAAAGAAGCCTTTCACTCACCAGAATGGTGCAAAATTATGAGTGAAATTACGGGCATAGATGCGCTGTTTAGCGTTCCTGATGCCTTGGGTGGCGGCCTACACCAAGGCGGAAATGGAAGCTTTTTAGACATTCACATAGACTTTAATATCCATGCCGATAGAGGCATCCATAGAAGAATAAACCTTTTGGTGTTTTTTAATAAAGATTGGAAAGAAGAATATGGCGGCCATACCGAATTATGGAATGCCGACATGAGCAACCTCGATAAAAAAGTATTTCCAGCCTTTAATCGCTGCCTAATTTTTGAAACCAACGAAATTAGCTACCATGGATACGCCGCTATTACTGTTCCAGAAAATGTAAGCAGGAAATCTTTTTACGCCTACTATTATACAGAATTAAGGGAAGATGCAGCCAAATACCACGATACCGTTTTTAAAGCACGCCCAACAGATAGCTTAGCCAAAAAAACCTTTACACCTTTAAAAGAAGGTGCTAAAAACTTTATTAAACGGCAATTAAGAAATTTGGGAATTACTTTTAAATAGCTGCACAATTTTCTTTTCTTTGTGCCATGTTGCTAAGTTTCATTTTATTACTTTATGGGCTGAACCTATCCTATTTAATAGGCAAAATTAGCTGGAATATTTTAAGTAAGTTTTTCTCTGTAAATGATGAATTTACCTT
>JAUYMZ010000241.1 GCA_030699355.1 Bacteroidota bacterium
AAAATAATTGGGTTGTTTGCCATGCTTTGCATAAGTTTAATTGCCTTTGCTCAGCAACCCTATAAAATTAATCCAGTAAATGGTTTGCCTTTGTTAGATGGAAGTAATAATCCTTTAAGAGACGATTTAAATTACAAACTCATACCTCCTTTATCTAATGAGTTTATTGACGAAATTTCAACTAAAATTGATTTTAACTACTGGACGAATATGGAGCCAATAGCATTGGCTTATAATGTGCAAGAAGTTTCTTCAGAAGATAATTGTGCCCCTCATCCAAGCCAACATCGACCTCAGGGATGTAATTTGTGCAATAATTTTAATTTCTTTGGGACAACGCTCCCTTATCCAATTGCACATATTTATCAATCTAATCCTTCTTTATCTACAGTTAAGTTAATAACAGAAAAGTATGATCCTGATTATATCCCAGGATGGTGTAAAAGGGAATGCCATGGAACCCAGTGGCATAAAGAAGATAAAAAATTTACTTATACAACTGGCATTTTGAATAGCCACAATGCGTTTAAATATGGCTATTTTGAAGCAAGGTTTAAAGTTGATAGGGGACCAGATGTAACAAGTACTGGTTTAGGTCATAGTTTTTGGATGTTTCCTGATAAGAATCCAGCAAATATCCCTAATTACGTGGGGCAATATTGTTACAGCGAAATAAATATAGCAGAAAATTCACCCGACCTTGGATTACATGGTTTTGGAGCGCATGTTTCTCAATTTGATGGTGGTTCATGTGAGTCAAATCTTTATCCTGATGGTAGTCACAAAAGATTTGTAACAGGAGAGTGTGTTTGTACCGAATGCGCCAATTCTACATCTTCAATTTTCCATAGACAAGTTGAGCAGGATGCTTTTCATACCTATGCTTTAGAATGGACACCTAAAGGACTAAAGTTTTTTTATGATAATGTATTTATAACCACGGTTAATAATATCGGTCCAAATGGGAAAACCCCAGAAAACTTAGACCCTATGAGGATAATTTTTGATATTGAAGGAGGTAAAGATTTGTTGGATTTTCAAATGAGATGCGAAGAAATTGATAATAATACGGTTTTCCCATTTGAGTTTGAGATTGATTATGTTCGTCAATATAAACTAGATTTAAGTGAATGCAACCTTGTTTTGCCAATCTTAAACACGCAAAATACATTTAACTCATTTGCTGCTAATCCTAAAGTGAGAAAAGAAATTTATGTTGGTGATGCAAATTGTAACGGATGTATGGTGATAGTTGGAAATGGAATAAACGTATCTTTAAGAGCTTCTGATTTAATAGAACTAAACGACGGTTTTGAAGTGGACGCTAACGGCGAATTCTTCGCAGATGTGATTGGAGGTTGCGATGAAGGTTATTAAAACCATCCTAATTCTATTTGTGATTTTTACATTTATTCAATGTAACAAAGATGCCAAGGTAGAACCCATTGTAAGGATTTTGCCAAATGGTACTTACCAGTTTTCTTATAACACTAAATATGGTCAAGGATTTTTTTTATATAAAATTATTGATAATAAAATTTATGGATTTTTGAAAAGACGTGATATTTGTTTTTCGAAAGTAGCAGGAGAGCTAAAATTATTTAATGATTCTGTAAGAATTTCATCATTGCTGCGTCAAAAGCCAACTAATGAGAATACTTGTATTTATTACAATGAAATTTACGGAGGAGATACAAGTATTCTACATTTATCTGATATTGAAATTTACAATGATAATAATTTAAGGGCTGCTCTTAAAGGAAATCTTTATTATTTGTCTCCTTCGCCACAAATTATTATGCATAATTTTGGTAGTTTCCATTTAACCTATACCCCAACCCAATAATAACAACTCAATCATTAGTGAATGCTGCCACTAGAAAATTTAAATGTAATTATCTGAATGAATATAATGAAGTGTTTAAAAGCAAAATTGGATATTGAATTTTTCGCAAATGTGATAATATGAAAACTACTCAAATAATACTCTTTACACTGTGCTTTTTAGTTTTTGGATTTAGCAGCAAAGCCGCATCTGTTTCTGTACCTACAACGGTAGATTGGATTAAACAAGTTAACACTGCTCCCCTTGGTTCAGCCATACAAAAATACAATACCTTAGAAGTGAATTTGCAGGCTGGCGATTCTCTTTTGTTAATTGGTGGAACGCGTAATCCTTTGCGCATAGATAATTTACGAGGCGATTCTTTGTATCCCATTGTAATTTGCAATAAAGATGCAAAGGTTATTATTAGCAAGCCTGTAGGTGGCTATTATGGCATAAGTTTTTCTGCGTGCAGGTATATAAAATTAAGTGGCAGAAATAACCCCAATCTTGCTTATGGCATTCATGTTACTCAATTGCCAGCGGGCTCTGCCATTAGTATCAATTATTTTAGCAGTAATTTTGAGGTAGAAGGTATAGAAATTAGCAGGGTGCAATCCTCTGGTATAGTTGCTAAAACCGATGCTACTTGCGCTAATTTACAACAGTTCTCTTCCTTTGTTTTATACGATTTGCGTTTACACCACAACTTTATCCACCATGTTGGAAACGAAGGTTTTTATATTGGTAATACGGGTTATAATAATGGTGCAGGAAGTCGTTTAGTATGCAGTGCAATTAACTTTAATGACTTTCTGTTGCCACACCCCATAAGGCATGTGCGCATTTATGAAAATGTAGTGGATAGCATAGGTTGGGATGGCATTCAGGTGGCGGCCGCAACTGATGTTGAAATATTTGATAATTTTATTTCCAATGATAGTTATGCAGATGTAGCTGGGCAACAATCTGGCATTTTTATCGGTCAGCCAAGCCAGGCAAAAGTTTATAGAAATTACATTCAAAATGGCAAGGGAAGCGGCATACAATGTTTTGGAGTGGGTACGCAAATTTATAATAACCTTATTGTTAATCCGGCAAATTCATTGCAAGTGCGCGGTACTTTTAATAGCAGCGGACAATTAACTGGCTCTACTTTTTCTTATGGAATATACATCAACGATAAGGTTTGTTTAGACACAACCGTGCCTAAGTTGCCTTATTTGGTAGCCCATAATACCATTGTAATTCCCAAGATTTACAGGGTTGGTTCGCCCTATAATACCTGGGCGCCGCAAGGCATTAATGCCAATTCTCTCAACTATATTTTTGGTTCATACCTGGTAAATAATTTAGTAGTTATAGATAGCAATGTAAACAACATCATTGCTGCCCCAATTAATGGTATTTATGCCAGCAATTCGGTGCCAAATTATTCAACTGCTTTGGCACCTTCTTTTATTTCTATTAACAATAAAAGCACCTATGGAAATAACTTTTATTCCAACGAAATAACAGCAGTACATTTTCAAAACTGGCTGAACCAACAGTATTCGCTTCAAAGCTTTTCATCTGCCGTGGATGCGGGTGTTGGCAGCGTAGTAAGTAGTCAGGCGTTTTTGCAAAAAGATATCTTTAGAAATAATCGTCCGCAAGGTATGGCTCCCGATTTTGGGGCTATTGAAACGGGTGTTTCCTCTCCTTCAAATAATCAAATTTTACTCAGTATATCTCCAAATCCCTTATCGCTTTCACAGGCAATTACTACGCTTGAGTTAAGTATTACAGATACGCTTACAAGTGGCTTAGAGCTTAGTTTAAATAGCACCCAATTTGCCCAAAGTATGCCGTTGCCCATCCAAGAAATGCAGGTGTTAAACGGTAAAATTCAACTGAGTATTTTAAGGAGTAATTTGCCTGTAAACCCAGGTGTTTATTCGGTTCAGGCCAAAAGAAACGGAACACTCATTGCCTTTGCTAACTTGCTTTTATTGCCTTAACCGTTGGCCTTTGCAGAAAAAAGAGCCGTAGCTAATACGGCAGCTGTTTCGCTTCTTAAAATGTTTGGTCCAAGTGAGCACGGAGCAAAATTATGAGCTTGTGCGGCTTCAATTTCTTGTGGTGTAAAATCGCCTTCCGGACCAATACACACAAGGTTTTGGGAGTTTTCTATGGAGGTAATTTGTTTTGATAAATAACCTGTTTTTTCGCTTTCGCACCAAGCAATCCATTTGTTTTTTATAGCTTCGGTTTGAACCAAAAATGATTGAAACGATTGGATAGGGAGGATGCGCGGCAGGTAGAATTGTTTACTTTGTTTAATGGCAGAAATAGCAATTTTCTCGCAGCGTTCTAAGTTAATTTTGCTTCGTTCGCTGTTGCTTGTTTCTATAAAACTAATTTCATCTACTCCCATTTCTATGCATTTTTCGAGCATCCATTCTATGCGTTCAAAATTTTTGGTTGGGGCTATGGCAATATGTAATTGATAATTTCTATTGGGTTCATGCAAAACTCTTTGAATTATTTCGCCACTGCATTTTTTAGGATTATCGGAAATAATGATGCCTATGGCTTCTGTTCCTTTACCATCTATTAAAGTGATTTTATCGCCTTTTTTATTGCGTAGCACGCGTATGCAATGTTTAGATTCTTCCTCTGAAAACTCGAAAGTAGCTTCGGATAAATTGGGTAAATAAAACAATTGCATGACTTAATGTTTCCAGGTTTTAACGAGCTTATTAATAACTATAATCAAACCAATAAACGAAACGCTAAAGCTAAACCAAGTAAGGTATAATTCGCTTTCATTATAAATCTGAAAAGTTTCGCTCTCCATAATATTTATCTCATACAGCATACCCCTAGATTGGTCTAGTTGACCGCTGAGGTAATGAATAACAAGTTTGTTTAAGCTTATGATGGTAAACAGCAAAAGCGTTCCTCCAAGTACCATTAGGTTCAAGGAGAATAAAAACCCTGGGTCTTTTTTTTCTAAAGGATCGTTTTGCATGATTTGGTAAAAATAAAAAAGAGACACCCAATGTGGATGTCTCTTTTTTAAAAGTATTAAACAAGAACTAGGCTTGTTGTGTAGCTTTTGGTGCAGCTGCTAAAATTTCAGCATCTACTCCGCTGGCATATTGTTCGAAGTTTTTAACAAACATGTTTGCTAATTTGTTGGCTTGTGCATCGTAAGCAGATTTATCGGCCCAAGTGTTGCGTGGGTTCAATAATTCGTCTGGTGCGTTCGGACAACTAGTAGGCATTTGGTAACCAAATACTGGGTGTTGTTCGTATGCTACATTGTTTAATTCGCCATTTAAAGCAGCTGTAATCATAGCGCGGGTATAAGCCAATTTCATTCTTGAACCTACACCGTAAGCACCACCTGTCCAGCCAGTATTAATTAACCAAACATTGATATTTGGATTAGCTTTTAACTTTTCGCCTAACATTTTAGCGTATTTTCCTGGGTGTAAAGGTAAAAATGCTTTACCAAAACAAGCAGAGAAAGTAGCTTGAGGCTCGGTAACACCTGCTTCTGTGCCTGCAACTTTAGCTGTATAACCGCTAATGAAGCTGTACATGGCTTGCTCTGGTGTTAATTTAGAGATAGGAGGTAATACACCAAATGCATCAGCAGTTAAGAAGAAAACATTCTCAGGCGCTTTACCAACAGAAGGCACAGCAATATTGTCTATGGCATGAATTGGATAAGCAGCACGAGTATTTTCAGTAACGCTAATATTGGTATAATCTACGGTAGAAGTACCCGGGATAAAACGAGTATTCTCTAATAAAGCACCAAATTGTATGGCATTAAAAATTTGTGGTTCTTTTTCTTGGGTTAAATCAACACACTTGGCATAGCAACCACCTTCAAAGTTAAATACGCTATCATCTGCCCAACCGTGCTCATCGTCACCAATTAATTTTCGGTCTGGATCAGCACTTAAAGTAGTTTTACCTGTACCAGATAGGCCAAAGAAAATAGCAGTATCACCATTTTTACCAATGTTTGCAGAGCAATGCATAGAAAGCGTATTTCTTTCTTCAGGTAAAATGTAGTTTAATACGGTGAAAATACCTTTTTTCATTTCTCCGGTATAACCGCTACCACCCACTAAAATTATTTTTTTAGTAAAATTGATGATAGAGAAATTGTGTTGGCGAGTTCCATCTTCTGCGGCAACTGCTTTAAAACTTGGAGCATTTAAGATTAACCATTCTGGTTCGTAGTTGGCAGCTTCTTCTGCTGTAGGACGAAGGAACAAGTTATAACAAAATAAATTGTGGTAGGCAGTTTCATTTACCACGCGCAATTTTAATTTAAAGCGATCGTCGGCACAGGCATAAGCATCGCGCGCGTAAACTTGTTTGTTGGCATAATGATTGATTACTTTTTCAAGTAATGCATCAAATTTAGAAGGGTCGAATTTAAAGTTAACATCTCCCCACCAAACGGTATTTTCCGTTTTGGCATCACAAACTGTGAATTTGTCTTTGGGTGATCTTCCGGTAAACTCTCCGGTATCGGCCATTAAAGCGCCCGTATCGTTTAAAGTTCCTTCGCCATTTAGGATGGCGTGGCGAACTAATTCAGCAGGCGTTAAATTGAAATGCGCCTTAGCGGCACTTTTCATTACTTTTTCTGAGATGTCTTTGTTTGTCATAATCAGGCAATTGTCTGTTTTTATAGTGAGGCAAAAATAAACTTTACTTTGGCTATTCAAAACCAATTTTTTTATTATCAAATTTGTAGGGTAAAAATAATTAAAAAAATGATGAAAATCATCACATAAATATTTTTTTTGTAATAATATTAAAACTATATTAACCTTAATCCGTTTGAGAGGCAATGCTTAGAAAACAAATTATTGAGCTCGTAGAAAAGTTTGCAACCTTATCTGGTGTATCTATTGATCACTTCGACCTGCACGAACAGAAGTTTAGATACAAAGATGTTTATGGAAACTCGTTTCAATCTTTCCATGAACAACTGCTAGATATTGGCGAGTTTGCCAACTTTGAATTTACAGTTCGTAGCAACTCCAAAGCGGAGTTTGCTAAATTGCTGAGCGACCTCAGCTTTCCTGTTATTGTTTTTCACAAAGACAAAAATGGACTTACACCGATGTTAATTAAGCATCGTTCTGGTAAAAAGATTGAAGTTATTAAAGATTCTGTAGATGGTTGTTTGGATATTTATTTTGATACAGAGCAAGCTTGTATAGAAAATTTAAAATCTTGCGGCGAATTGGTTCGAGAAAATGGGTTTGTTTTAGAATCCTTAGAAAAAGAGCCTACTAACCCAGATGATGAAATATTTTACATTACAGGCTTTAAAATCGAAAACAACTTCTCTTCTTCTTATGGTGGGAAGGCTTTAACGCCTGTAAAGCGTTTGTTTTATTTATTGCAATCTGAAAAGAAGGACATTTACCATTTGTACTTTTTTGCTATTATGATTGCCATGGTTAATTTAACACTGCCACTTGGGATACAGGCTATTGTTGGTTTAATGAGCGGTGGTTTGATGATAGAAAGTGTATTTGTGCTCATGATTTTGGTGATTTTAGCTACCTTAGTTTCGGGTTGGTTGCAAATTCAGCAATTATCGTTAGTTGAGATTTTACAACAAAGGCTCTTTGCCAAAACAGCGTTTGATTTTGCCTTTCGAATTCCAAGGCTCAAATTAGAATCACTTCGCCAATACTATACCCCCGAGTTGGTAAACCGTTTTTTTGATGTACTGAATGTGCAGAAATCGCTTCCCAAAATTCTCATTGATTTTACCTCTGCCATTATTCAAATTATCTTTGGATTACTCTTACTTTCTTTTTACCATGTTTACTTTATAGCCTTTGGCTTAGCTGTAATTTTTGTGATATTCTTAGTGTTTTATTTTACTAGTAAAAAAGGTTTAGAAACCAGTATCTACGAATCTAAATACAAATACAAGGTTGTATATTGGTTAGAAGAATTGGGAAGGTCTGTTCAATCTTTTAAGCTGGCTGGAAACGCAGGTTTGCCTTTGTCTAAAACCGATCGTTTACTCGAAAAATATATCAGCTACAGGAAAAAGCACTTTAATATTTTAGTAAAGCAATTTTCTGCCATCGTTGTTTTTAAAACAGCCATCACAGCTGGTTTGCTTATCTTAGGTGGAGCCTTGGTTTTTACAGAGCAAATAAATTTGGGTCAGTTTGTGGCCTCAGAAATAATTATTTTACAGGTTATAAACTCGGTTGAGAAGCTCATTGGAAGTGTGGCAGTAGTGTATGATATGCTAACTGCTTTAGATAAAATTGCCATGGTTACCGATTTAGAAATGGAACGCAATGTGGGAAGAGATGTAGCCGATTTAAATATTAACGAGCATTTTCACTTGCAAATATGCGATTTGTCGTACAAGTACCAAGGTGCCAAAGATTATAGTTTTAAGAAAGTTAGTTTTGATATAAACAAAGGCGAAAAAGTTTGTTTAGCTGGCTATAACGATTCTGGAAAAACCACTTTGGTAAAAACCGTGGCAGGCTTGTTTGAACAATACGAAGGCGTAATTAAATTAAATGGTATTTCAATTAAAGAACTTAATATGAGTAGTTACCGCGCAATGATTGGCGATAACCTCAATATTTCGGATGTTTTTGAAGGTACCATAGAAGAAAATATTACCCTAGGTAGAAAAGGTATTATGCTTAAAGATATTCTGCATGCTTGTCAGGTAACGGGTTTAGATACCTTTATTTCTGGTTTGCAAGATGGATTGCAAGCAGAAGTTTCTCCGGCTGGTTCTAATTTTCCGAGCAATGTGGTTATTAAAATTCTCTTAGCTCGCAGTTTTGTGCAACATCCAAAACTTATTCTTATTGATGAGTTTTTTCATAATGTACAGGCAAATGAAAAGCGCAAATTATTTGATGTTTTATTCTCGGGAGAATTTGCTATTTTAGTGGCCAGTAGTATGCCAGAAGTGATGCAACGTTGCGACAAAATAATTGTGTTAAAAGACGGACATGTTACCGATTTTGGCAACTATAATGAGTTGGTTTCGCGCAATGCTTTACCTAGTATGTAGGATATAAAAATGGAACAAGTAAAAGTGAAAATGGAAAAGACTACGCAAGAAGGTAATCAATTTTATGCATTAAGGTTAGTAAATACACCTAAGCGATACAAGATTATAAGAAATTGGCTGTTTGGGGTTTTTGGGTTCTTTTTCTTGGTATTGTTGTTGCCTTGGCAACAAAATGTGCAAGGCAAAGGAAAGGTAACGCCACTAAGACCCGAAGATAGGCCTCAAGTAATACCTTCCGTTTTGGCAGGTAGAATTGAGGAATGGATGGTACAAGAAGGTCAGTTTGTAAAAGCAGGTGATACCATCTGTGTAATTACGGAGGTGAAAGATAAGTTTTTCGACCCTCAAATGATTAGACGTACTGGAGAGCAAATTGTTAATAAACAAGATGCTGTGAAGGCCAAATTAGATAAAATTACGGCCACCCAAAAACAAGTAGCTGCCTTAAAAGATGGTTTGCGTTTTAAATTAGAGCAATCGCGCAACAAGGTAAAGCAAATGCGTTTTAAAGTGGAGGCCGAGCGCGCTGCCCTCGAAGCGGCTAAGATTAATTATCAAATGGCTCAAGACCAATTTACGCGTTTGGATGCACTATTTAAAAAAGGCTTGGCTTCCCTAACCGAATTGCAAAACAGAAACAACAAAACACAAGAAGCCAATGCAAAATTGGTGGAATCCGACAATAAATTTAATTCGGTTCAAAACGAATTAATCAATGCAGAAATTGAATTAAACGCCGTAGAGGCAGATTATATAGATAAGATTTCGAAAGCAG
>JAUYMZ010000246.1 GCA_030699355.1 Bacteroidota bacterium
TAAGGAATTGAATTCAGATATTGTGCCCGATATTCAAATGCTATTTTAGCAGGAGGGCATAGATTTTAAAAGTGAGAAAAAGTTAAGATGAGTAAGAATCTTGTAATTGTTGAGTCGCCTGCCAAGGCCAAAACCATTGAGAAGTTTTTAGGAAGCGATTATACCGTTAAAAGTTGCTTTGGGCACATTCGTGATTTGGCCAAAGGCGACGATGCTATTAATGTTAAGGGAGATTTTTCTCCCACCTATGAGGTAAGTGATGATAAAAAAGCCATTGTAGCTGAACTAAAGAAATTAGCAAAGGAAGCCGAGTTGGTTTGGTTGGCTTCCGATGAGGACCGCGAAGGAGAAGCGATTAGCTGGCATTTAAGTGAGGTGTTGAAATTAGATGATAAGAAAACACGCAGGATTGTTTTTCATGAAATTACCAAACCTGCCATTTTAAAAGCCATTGATAATCCAAGGGGAATAGATAAAAACTTAGTAGATGCACAGCAAGCCCGCAGGGTATTAGATAGGTTGGTAGGCTTTGAACTTTCTCCGGTTTTATGGCGTAAAGTAAAATCAAATTTAAGTGCAGGTAGGGTTCAGTCTGTTGCGGTTCGGTTAATTGTAGACAGAGAAAGAGAAATTAATGTATTTAATTATAATTCTGCCTTTAGAGTGGTTGCCTTATTTAATGTAGGTGGCAAACAAATGGAAGCAGAATTGGGTAAGCGCTTTGAAACCGAAAAAGAAGCACAAGCTTTTTTAGAGAGTTGCATGAACGCTTCTTTTACCATTAAGAACTTAGAAGTAAAGCCGAGTGAAAAATCACCCGCTCCTCCCTTTACAACTTCAACATTGCAGCAAGAAGCAAGTAGAAAAATGGGTTATGGAGTAAGCACTACCATGAGTATTGCCCAAAAATTATACGAAAGCGGATTGATTACTTATATGAGAACAGATAGTGTGAACTTATCTGAATTGGCCATTGCCAGTGCTAAAAATTATATAAGTGACAATTTTGGAGAAAAGTACAGCAGACCTATGCGTTACACTACCAAAAATGATAGTGCACAAGAAGCGCATGAAGCGATAAGACCTACTTATTTTGAGAATGTAGAAATTGATGGAACACCTCAAGAAAAAAGGTTGTATGATTTAATTTATAAACGCGCCATTGCTTCCCAAATGGCCAAAGCTCAAATTGAGAAGACGGTGGCTACAATTACCATTTCTGGCATTCCAGAACAATTAGTAGCAACTGGCGAAGTGTTAAAATTTGATGGTTTTTTAAAGGTATATTTAGAAAGTACCGATGATGAAAACGAAGATGAAGGAAGTAAAATGTTGCCACCTTTGAAAATAGGAGAGTTGTTATTTTTAGAGCAAATACAGGCCACTGAAAAATTTACCAGACCCTCTGCAAGGTATACCGAAGCAAGTTTGGTAAAAAGATTAGAAGAGCTTGGTATTGGCCGACCATCGACCTATGCGCCAACCATTTCAACCATTCAAAAAAGAGGCTATGTTGTAAAAGAAGATAGAGAAGGTAAAGAGCGTAATTTTGTTCAACTTACTTTACATAGCAATGCCATAAAAAGGCAAGAGCGAACCGAAAAGTTTGCCAGCGAAAAATCGAAACTTTTTCCAAGTGATATTGGAATGATTGTAACCGATTTTTTAACCAAACATTTTGATCAAATTATGGACTTTGGTTTTACAGCCAGTGTAGAGGAAGAGTTTGATAAAATTGCCCGTGGTCAGTTGGTTTGGAATAAAATGATTGAGAAGTTTTATGGTCCTTTTCATGCTACCGTTACCAATACCAGCGAACATGCCGAGCGTCAGAATGCCGAACGTGCCTTGGGTATAGATCCAGAATCGGGTAAGCCAGTTTTTGTTAAATTGGGTAGATATGGACCTTTTGCGCAAATTGGTGAAAACAGTGATGATGAAGCCCAAAAGCCAAGATATGCCAGTTTAAGAGCGGGTCAATTAACTGAAACCATCACGCTTGAAGAAGCCATCGAACTTTTTAAATTACCGCGTGTAGTTGGTAGTTTTGAAGGAAAAGATATCAAAGCATCTATCGGTAGATTTGGTCCTTATTTGGTTCATAACAGTAAGTTTGTAAGCATCCCTAAAACAGATGATGTGTTTGCTATAGATGAACCAAGGGCTATTGAATTAATAGAAGGCAAACGCGTTTCTGATGCCAATAAATTATTAAAAACCTTTCCGCAAGATGAGGAGATAAAGATTTTAAATGGTCGTTGGGGACCTTATATTGCTAAAGGAAAAGGTAATTATAGATTAGCAAAAACGCAGAAAGTAGAAGACTTAACTTATGAAATGGTAGTTGATATTATTGCCGCTGAGGAAAAAACTTCTGGCAAAAAAGCTGCACCAGCAGCTAAAAAAGCAGCTCCAAAGAAAGCGGCGGCCAAAAAAGTTGCAGCTAAAAAAGCGAAATAATAGGATACAGTTTGGTTAAATTTTAAACAGAATAAACCAAGGTATGAACGAATCTGAACTTAGGTCTTTGGTTGCTTTATTGGATGATGATGACCCAGAGGTTTTGCAACATATTGAGCAAAAATTATTGTCGCTTGGTAAATTTGTGATACCCTTTCTAGAAGAAGAATGGGGCGAGTTAAAGGACATTTACCATCAGCAACGTTTAGAAAACATCATCCATCAACTGCAATTAAATGAGTTGATAGATTCGTTTAAAGAATGGCAAGCGAGCAAGGAGCAAGATTTGTTACATGGAGTATACCTCATTTGCAAATATCGTTTTCCCGATTATAACAAACAGCAATTGGTTAATGCCCTAGAAAAGCTAAGGTTGGATGTTTGGTTAGAAATGAACTATGAATTAAGTCCGTACGAAAAAGTACGTATTATGAACTATATTCTTTATCAAGTTCATGGTTTTAAAGGCAATGTAGATAATTATCATGATCCTGCTAACTCTTTTTTAAATCAAGTTTTAGAAACTAAAAAAGGCAATCCCATTTTATTAGCTACTATTTATATACTTATTGCACAACGATTAAACATTCCCATTTTTGGTGTTAATTTACCCCAACACTTTGTGGTTGCTTACTTAGAAGAATTTGTTAAAAGCAATGTAGAATTAAGGTTTAACGATATTGAAGAAATGCTCCAAAAACATGGTAAAATATTGTTTTATATCAATGCTTTTAACGGAGGTTCTATATTCTCTAAAGCCAATTTAGAGCAGTTTTTACAGCAAATTAATATTGCCATCAACAATGATTTTTTGGTTCCTTGTTCAAACATGGATATTGTTAAACGCATTTTGCGAAATTTGGCTTCTGCTTACGAAAAGTTAAATAAGTCTCATAAGCAGCAAGAAATATTGCAAATTTTATATGCATTAGGTGAGCCTCCTCTCAATAATTTTCATGATATGGGACCCAAGACTAGCGAATAAATACTCATGAAAGTATCCATTGTAAAAGTAGTTTTTATAACCATAATGCTTGGTATTTTTGGTTCGAACCAAAACGTATTGGCTCAACATACCTATATACCCAATGGCGGTATTAGTCAGCATATTTTGGATAGGTTAGAGATAAAATCAGGAGAGTTAAATAATGATTATTTTCAAAGCACTGGTAAGAGTTACAGACGCAAAGCTATAGCCAATTATATAGACAGTTTTAAAGTAGGAAAAGTAGGTTTATCATCTGTAGATTACTTTAACATGGATTACCTGATAACAGATAATTTTGAATGGAGTAAACGAGAAATTGGTTCAAACAAACGTGGGATTTTTAATACATTTTACAAGAAAAAAGCAGCCTTTTACAATGCGGCTGTTACTGATTTTAATTTGGTGGTAAATCCTGTACTGTATTATCAAGTATCTACTGATAAATGGAATGGTAGGAATGCACTTATTAATAATAGGGGCGTAGAAATTAGAGGAAATGTTGGTGATAAAATTGGGTTTTATACCAGTGTAAGCGATGAGATTTTAAAGCCTCATAGTTGGGTTGGCGATTATTATATTAGAGATACAACGCTTTTATACACCAATTTTGTAAAACCATACGATACCTACTTTGGCTATTTTCTTTCTAATGCCTACGTAACTGGCTCTATTAATAAGTATATGGATCTTCAATTTGGCCA
This sequence comes from Bacteroidota bacterium, assembly GCA_030699355.1. GTDB lineage: Bacteria > Bacteroidota > Bacteroidia > UKL13-3 > UKL13-3 > B1. The sequence goes on from JAUYMZ010000246.1 coordinate 4,150, forward strand.
TTTCAGAAATTTTATTGGAGATGGATATCGAAGTTTTATTATGGGCGATATGCATCCCGAATATTTGAACATGCGCCTCAATACCCGCATTTGGAAAATGAATTACACCAATATTTGGGCAGAATTGAGAGAACCCAATTTTAGAAGTTATGGTGTTCAGAGAAGACATTATATGGCAACCCATCACTTAGGGCTGAACCTAGGGAAGAACTTTAATATTGGAATATTTGAAACCATCTTATTTCAGCGGGATAGTGGGCATGCAAGTAGTGGGTTCGACCCCAATTATTTGAATCCGATTATTTTTTATAAGTCGATTGAAAATGGTCTAAATAGTACAGATAAGGCTATCTTGGGTATCAATTATAAATATAATTTTTTGAAAAGATTTTCGCTGTATGGTCAGGTGGTAATTTCGGAGTTTAAGTTGGAAGAATTGGTAAACAATAGAGGTTGGATGCATAATAAATATGCTATTCAAACGGGCTTAAAGTATATCGATGTTTGTGGGGTTAAAAATTTAGACATTCAGGGTGAGTTTAATATGGCAAGGCCTTTTCATTATACCAGTTACAATGCTGCACAATCGTTTAGTAATTTTAGACAATTTTTGGGTCATCCTTTGGGAGCTAATTTTTATGAAAGCATTGGGATTGTGAGGTACCAACCCACCAACCGGTTAAATATTATGGCTAAATTAATTTTAGCAAAATATGGGAATGATACCAATGGAAGCAATTTTGGAAAAGACCCAAGGTTAAGTTATAGAACCCATTCTTCTCCCTTATTCGGAAATTATATTGGTCAGGGAGTGTTAACCACATTGGTTATGACAGATTTAACGCTTAGTTATATGGCCTATCATAATTTGTTTTTTGATTTAAAAATGGGATATCGCAGAACACAAGCAAGTTTATCACAATTTAATTTGGAGACTTCATATTTTACCTGTGGTATTCGACTCAATATTAATCAGCGGAATTACGATTTTTAAGGAGGCTGTGTTTATTTAATTTGCTTCATAATGAAGCTTTTATAATAGAATTATCAAGTTCAAATGTATATTAGCTTTTGAAGGCCTATTTTTGCAGCCCTAAAAGTAAAAATTTTGACCTTAATAAAATCAATCTCCGGTATCAGAGGAACCATTGGCGGGAAAGCTGGTGATGCCCTCACCCCAACTGATATTGTAAAATTCACAGCAGCATTTGGGCATTTAATGAAACAAAATCATACCGCCTGTAAAATTGTGGTAGGAAGAGATGCAAGAATCTCTGGTGAAATGGTAAACTCATTGGTTTGTGGCACTTTGATGGGCCTTGGAATTGATGTAATAGACCTTGGTTTAAGTACCACACCAACCGTTGAAATGGCTGTAGTTATGGAATCTGCTCAAGGTGGTATTATTTTAACAGCAAGTCATAACCCAAAACAATGGAATGCCTTAAAATTGCTGAACCAAAAAGGCGAGTTTATCTCGGATGAAATTGGCAGAGAAGTTTTGTCTATTGCCGATAGCGATAAAATTGAATTTGCCGAGGTAGATAAATTAGGGAAACGTATTGAGAACAATACCTACATTCAAAAACATATTGATGCTATTTTAGCCATTGATTTGGTGGATGTAGCCGCTATTAAAGCGAAGAAATTTAAGGTGGTTGTAGACGCTGTAAACTCAACGGGTGGTATTGCTGTTCCACAATTATTGCGTGCTTTGGGTGTTGATGATATTATTGAAATTTATTGCACACCGGATGGTAAATTTCCACACAACCCTGAACCGTTGCCAGAGAATTTAACTGCCATTTCTGGTGAAGTTAAAAGAAACCATGCTGATTTGGGTATTGTAGTAGATCCAGATGTAGATAGATTGGCACTTGTAAGTGAGGATGGAAGCATGTTTGGCGAAGAGTATACTTTGGTATCTATTGCCGATTATGTGCTAAAAAATACCAGCGAAGAAAAATTAGCCCGCTTGGGTTATAAAAGAAATGCTGTCTCTAATTTATCTTCTACGCGTGCTTTAAGAGATATTACTGAAAAGCATGGTGGAAGCTATGAAGCCAGTGCGGTAGGGGAAGTGAATGTGGTAAAAATGATGAAAGATACGCATGCCGTAATTGGTGGTGAAGGTAATGGTGGCATTATTTTTCCTGAATTACATTATGGTAGAGATTCTTTAGTAGGTATAGCCTTGTTTTTAACACACCTTGCTAAATTCGGAAAAATCTGCTCTATGCTTAGAGAAAGCTACCCTGATTATACCATTGCTAAAAAGAAAATTGAACTTACACCTGAAATTAACATCGATAAATTGATGCAACAGGTGAAAGAAAAATACAAAAAACAACCTATTAACGAGGTAGATGGCTTAAAAATAGAATTTGATAAAGAATGGGTTCACCTCCGTAGGTCTAATACTGAACCAATTATTAGAATCTATGCCGAAAGTCAGAGCGAAACTACAGCCAATAGCCTGGCCGAAAAGCTCATCTCCGACATGAAACAATTCATTAAATTATAAATAGACAAGAGTCGATAGACCATAGACCATGGACCATAGACCATAGAATTTGTGGTACCAACTAACGACTAACGACTAACGACCAACGACTAACGACCAACGACCAACGACTAAAAAAAACAACATGGCATTACAATGTGGAATAGTGGGCTTGCCCAACGTAGGAAAATCAACTTTATTTAACTGTTTAAGCAACGCAAAGGCGCAGGCTGCAAACTTTCCTTTTTGTACCATTGAGCCAAATGTTGGTGTTATTACTGTACCAGATAGTAGGTTGAATAAAATCGCCGAATTGGTTAAGCCCAATAAAATGGTGCCAACAACCATCGAGATTGTAGACATTGCAGGATTGGTGAAAGGTGCTAGTAAAGGAGAAGGATTGGGTAATCAGTTTTTAGGGAATATTAGAGAAACAGATGCCATTATTCATGTATTGCGTTGCTTTGAAGATGAGAATATTATCCACGTGGATGGCAGCGTTAATCCGCTTAGGGATAAAGATGTAATTGATACCGAACTGCAATTAAAAGACATTGACTCTATTGAAAAGAAGTTAATGAAAACGAGCAGAGCGGCCAAAACGGGCGATAAAGAAGCCGTTAAAATTGAGGCGGTTCTTAGTAAGTTTAAAGCCCATTTAGAAAATGGATTAAACGCACGCACACTAAATGCTACTGAAGATGAGTTGGTTCATGTTGAAGATTTATGTTTGTTAACTCTAAAACCTGTATTATACGTTTGTAATGTAGATGAGGGCAGCGTTATAAATGGTAATGTACATGTTGATAAAGTGAAAGAAGCTGTAAAAGATGAAAATGCACAAGTTCTTGTAATTAGCGCTGCTATTGAGGCTGATATCGCCCAATTAGACAGTTACGAAGACCGAGTAGCTTTCTTAAACGATTTAGGTTTAGAAGAATCTGGAGTAGCCAAACTTATTCGCGCGGCTTATAGCTTGTTAAACCTAATTACTTATTTTACAGCAGGGGTGCAAGAAGTAAGGGCATGGACTATCCATAAAGGATTTAAAGCTCCGCAAGCTGCTGGGGTTATACATACCGATTTTGAGAGAGGTTTTATTAAAGCAGAAGTAATTCACTTAGAAGATTATTTGCATTATGGCAGTGAAGCTGCCTGCAGAGAAGCCGGTAAGTTGAGCATGGAAGGCAAAGAATATGTGGTGGTAGATGGCGATGTAATGCATTTTAAATTTAACGTATAATGACCATAAAGCTAGGTGATAAAGTAAGATTCCTCAATGAAAACATGGAGGGTATTGTCACCTCTTTTAAGGGAAACAATCAAATTGGGGTAACCATTGAAAGTGATTTTGAGATTCCTGTTTTAAGCAGTGAAGTTGTTAAAATTAGCTTTGAAGACAAAGCGGGAAACAACCCCGACCCAGTTCCTGCTAAATCTTTAAAAGTTCAGAATTCGAATCCTTTGGGCGTTTTTCTGGCATTTGAACGAAACAACGATACAGATTTGGATATGCATGTTCACAATAATTTAGCTGATGAAATTATTGTATTGTATTACCACAAATTGCAGGGAGTTTACCACTTACAAAAGCAATTTAGATTGAATAGAGAAGAAAGTATTTTTATTGGTAAAACCCAATTAAATCAATTTGATAAATGGCCTAATTTTCATTTTGTAATTCTTCCTATTGAGCCTACCAGTGTAAAACCTGCTTTGAGTATTAGCAGTGAATTTAGCTTTCAAGCAAAAACCTTCCATAACTATTTTAAACATTGCTTCTTTTTAGCTAAGCAGGCGTATGTATTTAGTATGGACGCTCCCTTAGAAAAGCTGAATTTAACAGCATTAAAACAAAAAGATTTTTCTGAAAAAGTGAGTGCTACGCCGCTAGATTTGAAGGCAAAACCTTCCAATATAATCGATTTACACTATGACGCTTTGCAGGCAAATGGATTTGGTTCAGCCAGTGATATAACAACATTCCAAATGGATGTTTTTACGCAAACACTTGAAGCAGCATTTGTTCATAGGGTGCCAGAAATGGTTTATATACATGGCGTGGGGAATGCTTATTTAAAGAATAAAATACGCACTTATTTAAGTAAACATCCTGAGACTGTTCAATCCTTTGAGGATGCCGATATCTTAAAGTTTGGTAGTGGTGCTACCTTGGTTGTTTTAAAATAACTAGGACAATAACTCCTGACGGAGGATAAATTCCATTTGATTGGCCAAGCGCTCAGCTTCTTCGGTTTGTTTGGCTTTTGTTCTGATTGCCTCGTCTTCATTAAACTTCTGAACTGCCTTGTCTAAGGTTTCTCCCAACGATTTTTCTTCCCAAGGTTTATTTAAGTAGCCAAATATTTTGCCCAAATTTACTGCATCCACGGTATCGGCAAAATTGGCAAATCCTGTTAGCATAATTCGGATGGGATTTGGGTGCTTTTCTATAAGCAATTGAAGAAATTCAACTCCCGTGGTATCTGGCATTCGCTGGTCTGTAATTACTACCTGAATTTCTGGGTGGTTATCAAGTATTTCTAGCCCAACTTTAGCGCTGATAGCCAAAAACACTTCATACTTTATTCTAAAACATGCTTTAAACGAGAGTAGATTGTTTTCTTCATCGTCTACATACAAAATTTTGATTTTATTTCCCATGATAATTTTGATAAGTAAGGTTAATACAAAAATATGAAAAAATTATTTACATTGCGCTAAAATTAATTCTAATTGCTTAATTTCATTTTTAATGGCTGATATCGGAATAAAAATTTCACCTCTTTTTTATGTTTTTAAATCAGGTAAAGACTTTGATTCGTTTTTTGCACATCATGAATCATTGGGACCAATTCAATTGCATGATACGATACAAGATCAGCTATTTGAATTATTAAGAACACGCAATCCCAAAGAAAGGTTTTTAGCAGCGCAAAAGGAAGAGTTAATATTGCGCTATTTTGGTGCAATAGATTTAGTGTCGTACGGGGTTTGGGTTTTTTACCCCTGGAATAGGTGTTTAGTTCATTTATTGCCAGAAAAAGAGTTTATTGAATTACGTACCAACCGGAATCAATTTAAAATAACACCTTCTGAACAACATACTTTGGCCAATAAAAAAGTGGGTATAATTGGTTTAAGTGTGGGGCAATCTGTTGCTTTAACCATGGCTATGGAGCGAAGCGCGGGCGATTTTCATTTAGCTGATTTTGATTCGCTCGACTTAAGCAATTTGAACCGAATACGCAGTAAAGTATTCCAATTGGGATTATCTAAAACTTTGATTTGTGCCCGTGAAATATTAGAAATTGATCCATTTTTGAATGTTTATATTTACGATAAAGGCATCGATGAAAATAACATCGACCGGTTTTTAACCCCAGAATCTAAACTAGATTTGTTAATTGAAGAATGTGATGGATTAGACATAAAAATTTTGGCTCGTTACAAAGCCAAAGCACTACAAATACCTGTGCTTATGGAAACAAGTGATAGGGGTTTGCTAGATATTGAAAGATTTGATTTGGAGCCAAACAGGCCCATTTTACATGGCTTAATTGGCAATTTAGATCCAGCTAAATTAAAAGGATTAAGTCAGGATGATAAAATAGAATACCTTTTACCCATGGTAGGTTTAAGCGCCTTGTCGGAGCGCATGAAAGCCAGTATGCTCGAAGTTCAAAACAGCATTGTAAGTTGGCCTCAATTGGCCTCTGCAGTAACTATGGGAGGTGGGGTTGCAGCAGAAATGAGCAGAAAAATTTTATTAAATCAATCTACTCAATCTGGCCGGTATTATATAGATTTAGATATACTTGTGCCTGAACCAAAACTTGAAACGAAAATAAATCAGGAAACCAAAAATCCTTTAAGTGAATCAGATATTGAAGAAATTTTGGCTTGGGTTCGAACCGAAAAAACAGAAGAATTATTAACTGCTGATGAAAAGTTGAAGATATATCAAGCAGCTATTGCGGCACCATCTGGAGGTAATGCGCAGCCTTGGCGTATTGGTTTTTCTCAAGGTTTTTTATATTTAATTCATGATCCATATTATTCTGAGTCCTTTTTAGATTTTCAGCACCTGGGAAGCTATATTGGCTTTGGTGCCATGGTAGAGAACATTGAAATTGAAGCCAGTGCTTTGGGTTATTCAGTTAAATTTCATTATTTCCCAATAGAAAAAGAAAAGCGTTTGGTGGCTCAATGTTCATTTATAAAGCAAGGCACAATTGCGTTAAATCCGCTTGCCTCTGCGCTGTTTACGCGCGTTACCAATAGAAAAATTGGTGATAGGAATCTACTAACAGAAGCGGAAAGAAATACTTTATTACAATTAAATAATTCGCAAACGCTTACTCAATTTAGTTTATTTGAAGACAAAGAAAATTTACAAGAGTTGGGCGATATTTTAGCAAGTGCAGAGATGTATTTGTTGTTACACCCAATAGGACATCACGATATTTTTACCAAAGAATTGAGGTTCACAGAAGAGCAAGTTTTACAAACCAGAGATGGTTTAGATATAGATACTTTGCAGGTTAGCAAAGCAGAAAAGTTGGCGCTTAAAATTGCCAATAGCCGCAATGCTATGGATATTTTACGAATGATTGGTGGGGGAGAAGCCTTTAAGAAAACAACCAAAAAAGCAGTAAATGCCTCTGCGGCTTTAGGGATTATTACCATGCCTTTTTATAGTCCAGAATCTTATATACATGCAGGTTCTTTCTTGCAAAAGATTTGGTTAACTTGCACCAATATGAATATTTCTATGCAACCTGTAACGCAATATTCATTTTTGTTGAACCGATTAAAACATGGAAATGGAGTTGGGTTTGATGCACAATATATAGAAAAATTTAAGGTTTTGGACGAACGATTTAAGAAGCAAACACCGCAACTTAATCAACAAGAAATTGCCTTTATTTTTAGAATTTCAAAAGAATCAAATCCGGAGAAACGCTCCCTAAGGCGACATATAGAACAAATAATATTTAGGCAACATGATTAAAATTCGAGCTTTTAAAGTAACAGAAGATCCTGCTGCCTGTTTAAGGTATATAAAAGGACATCACATGGTTTTAGAATCTTATGGTGTTACCAAGGTTACCTCCCTCAATGCAGATTGGATTGGCGACCCAGATACCTATGCCATTATTGTAGAATCTGAGGATGGTACCAAGGTATATGGTGGTGGTCGAATTCAAATTAAGAGTAAGCAATTACGGATGCCATTAGAAGATGCCATAGCTATATTAGATGATAGAATATATGCCTACACAGAAAATTTAGGTAATTACCAAGTGGCAGAATTTTGTGGATTATGGAACTCGAAAGAAGCCGCTGGTTATGGCATTGGTAGTATTTATATGGGTAGGGTTGGCGTGGCCATATCTAACCAATTAAATATACAATACCTCATGGCATTGTGTTCGCCTGGAACTCTTCGTAATTGTTTAAAAGTAGGTTTTGAAGTTGTTAAAGAGTTGGGAAATAACGGTACTTTTTATTACCCAAAAGAAGATTTAACTGCCACTGCATTAATCATTAGAGATATAGAAAATATTCCGAGTGCCCAAGGTATCGAAAAAGAGGCTATCTTGCGTTTAAGAGAAAACTTAAATGGATATGCCAACGAAAAAGGGCCCAAAGGCGAAATGGAATTTATGTATGATTTAAATTTAGTTCATGAAAAATAGTTTCTTTATTCTGTTGTTTTTCTTTTTGGCTCGAACCTACGCCTCTGCTCAAAACGTGGTTTCATTTACAGGAGAATCGATTTTGGCTTCTACCCAAATGGAGGTATGGGTTGATAGCAGCTCTCAGGCTAATTTTACCCAAGCTCGTCAAGCTTTTCAGGAAGGTAGTTTTTTTCCGGGTAGCTTAGATTTTGATTATGTAAAATATCCTGTTTGGGTAAAACTCAAGATTCACAACCAATCACCTTATGCTGATTTATTTGTGGTTTTTGAAAATCCGCTCATTGATTCTATTGCGTATTTTACAGATACCACTCATAATGTACCAGAAGATTATAATTATTTTGGGGAAGGTTTTGCTTCCTATAAGAATTTTGGAACCTTTCAAAGATTTCCTCTACATATAATTAACCAAGGAACGAAAACAATTTACTTTAAAGTGAGTGGCACAGAGCAAATGATTTTGCCGGTAAAAATATACACAGAATCAGAGGCCCTTAGTATGAACAATACCCGCGACTTAATTTATGGCGCTTTTATGGGAGTTGTTTTTGTGATGTTGCTTTATAATTTATTTGTATTTATAGCAACCAAAGACGAGAACTATTTGTATTACGTATACTATATTTTATTTATTGGCTTAGGACAAATTACCCTAAGCGGCCATTTATTTTCATTGGTTTTAGGCAATTACCCAACTGTGGTTAAATATAGTATTGTGGTGTTGCCTTCGCTCTCTGGAATTTTTGCCGTTATTTTTATTAAAAAGTTTCTGAGTGCTAAAGTGTTTGAACCAACGATTGATAAATGGTTAACGGTTGTAGCTATTTCCTATGGATTAGCCGGTATTGTTAGATTATTAGGTTATGACCAAATTAGCGGTAGAATGATGGATAGCATTGGCTTGCCTGGTTCTATTATTGTGTTTATTTTAGCTTTTAGGGTATTAAACAAAGGTTTTTCTTCGGCTAAATATTTTATTGGCGCTTGGTCTATTTTTATAACGGGCGTAGTGTTTTTTGTTTTTAGAAATCTAGGTATTTTACCTTTTAATTGGTTAACTACTTACACCCTTCCAATTGGCGCTGCCTTGGAGGGTTCTCTCTTATCATTTGCGCTTGCTGATAAAATAAACACGCTACAAAAACAAAAGCAAGAAAAGGAAAAAGAAGCTTTAATGTCGGCCCTAGAAAACGAAAGGCTTATTAAAGAACAAAATATCATTTTGGAGCAGAAGGTTTCTGAAAAAACCGCTGATTTAACCAAAACTAATACGCAGTTGGTTCATACCTTAAACGATTTAAAATCTACCCAAACGAAATTAATTGAGCAAGAAAAAATGGCTACTTTGGGTCAGCTTACTGCCGGAATTGCCCATGAGATAAACAATCCAATAAATTTTGTAACCTCCAATGTAAACCCGCTTAAACGCGATATCAGTATGTTAGATTCTTTGATGTTGAGGTACGAAGAATTGTGTTTAGAAGATAAGCCCATTTCAGAAAAGCAGGCGGAAATTAATCAATTAAAAGAAGACATAGAATACGATTATTTAAAGGAAGAAATGTCGTTTTTGTTAAAAGGAATTGAAGATGGCGCTCATAGAACCTCAGAGATTGTTAAAGGTTTACGCATATTTTCGAGAAACGATGAAGACTCTATCATTCCTGCTGATGTAATTGAAGGAATTGAATCTACTTTGGTTATTTTAAACAACCAAATGGGCAAAGTTAAAGTGATTAGAAATTACAGCGGGCACCTCATTATGGATTGTTATCCAGGTAAATTGAATCAAGTATTTTTGAATTTATTGAGTAATGCCATTTTTGCTACCCAAGAAAAATACAAAGATACTGAGGGTGGAACGATTTCTATTTCTATAAAAGTTGAAAATGATTTTGTTTTTATTAGTTTTGAAGATAATGGAACAGGAATGAGTGAATCGGTTCAGCATAAAATATTTGAACCTTTCTTTACTACAAAACCTGTTGGACAAGGAACGGGTTTAGGAATGTCTATTGTGTATAAAACCATTGAAATGCACGAAGGTGAAATTTCAATAGATTCTGAGCTTGGAAGAGGAACCGCCATTAAAATTAAGTTGAAATCCAATTTACGAAAAAGCATATAGTTATGAAAATAGAACAGCCGCAAAAACCATTGGTATTGTATTTAGATGACGAAAGGAATAATTTAATTTCTTTTAAGGCTACTTTCCGTTTGGATTTTGATATAAAATTAGCCAGTACCTCCGAAGAAGCATTCAAGATTTTGCTGGAATGCGAGCCCCATGTTATTATTTCGGATTTTAGAATGCCATTTATTTCTGGTATCGAATTTTTTGAAAAAGTAAAGGCAATTTACCCTAAACCGCTGCGTGTGTTGCTTACTGCTTTTGGAGATATGAATGCCTTAACAGATGCCATTAATAGGGGAAATATTTACCGATACATTAAAAAGCCGTGGGTAGAACAAGAAATTAGAGATGTTGTAAAAGATGGATTTGAGTTTTATTTTACTAAAAATGAACTTCTTATAAGAAACAAAGAATTGGTTGAGGCTCACAAAGATTTAGACCGTTTTGTTTACAGTGTATCGCACGATTTACGTTCGCCTTTAATGGGTATTTTGGCGGTTTCTAATTTGCTTAATAGAAGCGAAAGTTTAACTGAAGTAAAAGAATATTCTCACCTCATTTCTAAGAATGTAAATCGCTTAGATGAATTTATTCATAACCTTTTAGAATATTATAAGATAAAAAGGGGAGAGCTAAGTATAAAAGACATAAATTTTAATGAGTTATTGGCCACTTTAGCCGAAATTTATGAATCGGATGCTAAGAGTAAAAACATTAATATGACTTATGAGGTTACTCAAAAAGAGTCGTTTAACAACGACCCATTAGTGATTATAGTTGCTATTCAAAACCTCATTTCAAACGCTATTAAATACCAAAGGGAAGATTGTACAGATAAATGGGTTAAAATTAATGCCAACATAGAAGGCAGTAAGGCTACCATTGTGGTTGAGGATAATGGAATTGGTATTCAGGAAGAGTATATTTCAAGAATTTTTGAAATGTTTTACCGTGCTACTGCGGCTGCCATGGGTTCTGGAATTGGCTTATACAATGCCAAACATGCTTTAGATAAATTGGGGGCCGAGATAAAAGTTAACTCTGTTTTGCATGAAGGTACTCGTTTCGAAATTATTATTCCGAGCAAATAATCTCTAGCGCCTGCGCTTACTTGGCTTGCCTTTAACTGAGTAACTTTTTACGTTTTTGGTTCGACCCGAACTTTTTGGGGTTTTATAGTTTCCTGGTTTTTGCGATTTTTTTGCTGCTATTTTTTTGGGAGCAGGGGTTTCTTTTTTAGGTTTTTGGGTTCGGTCTGAACCTACTTTTTTATCGTTGGCATCTGATTTTTCGATGAGTTTATATAACTCTTCTTTTTCGCTTTTATTTAAGTCTCGCCAATCTCCTACGGGCAGGCCTTTTAGGCTGATGTGCATTATTCTAACCCGTTCTAATTTGGTAACCTCATAGCCAAAATGTTCGCACATTCTTCTAATTTGTCGGTTTAAGCCTTGAACCAAAATTATTCTAAAAACTAAAGGACTTTCGAGGATAATTTTACACTTTTTGGTTTGAACACCCAGCATCGGAACACCTTCCGACATTCCTTTTATAACGGCTTCTGTAAGCGGTTTATTTACTGTGACTACGTATTCTTTTT
>JAUYMZ010000262.1 GCA_030699355.1 Bacteroidota bacterium
CCACTCCTTTTTCCAACTTTACCACCATTCCGGTTTCAACTGTACCACCAATTGCTTTGCTGGTTTAGTTTTTTATTTAGCACCTGTCACTATTCTGCCACCAAGTTTTTATACCCGAAAAAACCACCAAAATTGCAACAAAAGCCAGCCAAATTCTCCGAGGCCTTGATTTCCCATGAAGCAGAAAATTTTTGCCTACAATTTATTTTTTTGTTTCAGTTTTAAATAGAATAATGCCTCCAATTATTATTTTATGAGCGTGTTAAAAGATGGGGGATATGCCCAACAAGTGGAAAATTTGGAGTGGCTATTTACTCTGAATCGGGGGCATCGAGCTCTTTTAAAATTTTGTTTACATCTGTTTCGGTGCTCTGTAATTTAGATTTACATACTTTAATTAAGAAGGCAGCGCGTTTTACTTTTTCGGAAAGTTCGTCTACAGAAATTTCTCCTTGCTCTATTTCTTCTACTATGCTTTGTAGCTCTTCAAATGCGGCGGTATAGCTTATTTTTTCACTCATTGTTTTTGGGTTTTATTAGGTTTGTTTACGGTACTGTTTATTTGGCCATCGTATACTTCTATTTGCAACGTATCGCCCGGCTTTACTTGGGCAGTGCTATGTATGGCACTTCCATTTATTCTAACAATGCTAAAGCCTCTTTTAAGCACGTTTTTGGGGTTCATATTATCTATGTTTTTTTCAATGTTTTGCAACAATAATGCCTGTGTTTTTAGGTTCAGACCAATTTGAATATGCCCTTTATTTTGCCATTGCCGGCATTGTTCTTTGTGTTGGTATATAGTGTTTTTACTGCCTTTTACAAGTTCTTGTTTGCAAGCGTTTAAAGCTTGGTGTTGGTTTTTAAATACATATTGGGCTTGCTGAACCAAAGTTTTACTTACATGGTGCAGGTTATGCGATTGGCCTTGTAAAATACCTTCGCTGAGCGAACGAAACAGTTTTATTTCGGCTAAAAAAGTAGCTTCTTCATCGGCCAGTAATTGCTTGGCTTTGGCATTTATTTTTTTCTGTGCCTCTTGTACCGGGAAGTTAAAATTATTAAAATATTGTATTAAGTATTCGGCCAATTTAGTGGGTGTAATGGCATTGGTATGCGATATCATTTCAGACACAGTTTCGTTGGTGGCATGTCCTATGCCCGTAATAACCGGAATGGGAAAGCTGGCTATTTCTTTAGCCAATTGGTAATGGTTGTAGCAAGATAAGCCCACATCGCCGCCACCTCCTCTAATTATAGCCACCACATCAAAATGATGTTTTACTTTTTCTATGCGTTTCAATTGCTTTATAATGCCTGGTACAGCTTGGTCGCCTTGCAATAAAGAGGGAAACAAGAGGTGAAAGAAGGCATATTTATAGGGATTGTTTTGCAATACCTGCATAAAATCTACATAGCCTTTGCTGCTATCTACCGAGATAATGGCAATGCGTTGCGGAAGCAGGGGCATGGGAATGTTTTTATTTCGGTTAAACAGTCCTTCTTGTTTTAACCTTTGAATAGATTCTTGCTTTTCTCTTTCTAAATCGCCCAGGGTATAACTGGGGTCTATATCTAAAATAGATAAGGCTAAACCATGCGAAGGGTCGTAGGAGATTTTGGCTAAAAAAAGAATCTTAATGCCATCTTTGAGAGGTTCTTGCAAGAGCTTAAGAAAGTTGGCATTGGCGCGGTAATAGTCATCTTTCCATAACTGACCTTTTAATTGAGCTATGATTTTTCCATCGCGTTTCTCAACCAATTCGGGGTAACAATTGCCCGACAAGCGGTATAAGTTTAGCTTGTTCATTTCGGCCTTCACCCAAAAAGAACTTTGATACCTATCTGCCAAAGTTTGCTTAATGCTTTTGCTTACTTCAAGTAGGGTAAATATTTTTTTATCTTGAATGATTTCGGGCATAATCTTTTTAGTAGATGGATTTTGATTTGCCTCAAATATACAAAAGCTCGAAAGATGTAATATAATTCTTTTAATGTGTAAGACTTTCCAAATTGGATTGCCACACCTTTGTTCCATAATTATTCACTACTGAATCGTTATTAAAAACTAATACAATGAACAAAGTTAAATTTTATGTTGTGGCAGCCTTTTTGGCCATTACATTTTTAGGTGTTTTTCAATCATGTAAAAAAGGGGAAGATGATCCAGCAATTTCAATCTATTCTAGAAAAGATAGGTTAACCAATACCTGGACCCTAAACAAGTATGAGAAAAACGGCTCTGTACAAGATATTAGTGGTACTACACATATTTATAGTATCAATAATAATGGAACCTTAACCCACACCATTGAAGGTTCTATTTTTGGATTTCCTACCAGAACGGTAAGAGACGGACAGTGGGTTTTTATGAGTGATGATGAGGATGTAAAAATCACAATTGGATCAGATGTAACTATCTTCAATATCCAAAGATTGGCCTCAAAAGAGTTATGGCTTAAACAGACCATCGGTGCAGATACTCATGTGTATTACTACACCGGTTTATAGAGCGAGTTTTGGTAATTTTTAATTACTCTCGGAGATTTATCTCCGGGAGTTTTTTTGTTTTATAGGCATTGCGTTTTCTTCCTACCTAAATACCATCGCTACCATATTAACTATCTTTGGCCTGAACCTAAACTTGCTGTTAATTCTTTTACGTTAGTTAATACATCACTAAGCGCTGTAATGTGGGTTTCGGGCTGAGCCAAGGCCAAGGCAAAAGCAAGCGGTTCTTCTGCATCGGGAATGCGCATCCATTTGGCATCAGGATTGTGTTGTTGCATGCCTTCTACCAAAAGATTCACCAGTTCTTCAGCGGTTTTTCCTCTCAAAAACTTCACTTGGTGTATCAGGGTAAGGTCGAACATTTGTGCCGAGATTCTGCCCAATTCGCGGGTGTCTTCCTCTTTTCTATCTCCGGTTCCTACAATAATACCTATCTTAAACGGTGCTTGTACCTGAGATAAATAATCGCGTATTCCGCCAAAACCATCTGCATTATGGGCAAAATCTACCAATAACTTTACCTCACCAATTTGGTAAGTATTCATTCGCCCGGGGGTTTGCGCCGCCGATGGAAAAAATGTTTTTAAAGCAGCGGCAATTTGGGTAGTTGCTATGCCATATAAGTGAGCCGCCAAGCTGGCGGCCAAAGCATTTTCAACCATAAAAAACAAAGTGCCTCCAAAAGTAATGGGAATCTCTGCAAGAGAAAGGAGTTTGGTTTGCAGTTGACCTGTTTGCCAAACCACCCAATTATTTTCTACATACGCAACAGGAATCTCTTTTTTTATAGCAGTTTGCATAGCAGGCAAGTTTTTGTCTCTGGCAAAAAAGGCTACATTACTTTGTGTATCCTCTGCCATTTGCAAGGTATACGGATTACTGGCATTTAAAACTGCCCATCCTTTGGGTTTAAGTGCCTTAACTAAAACAGCTTTTACGCGGGCTAAATCTTTCAAGGTTTCAATATCTGAGATGCCCAAATGGTCGTTTTGTACATTGGTAATAATGGCAATATCGCAGCTGTTAAAACCTAGTCCGGCCCTAACAATTCCGCCCCGGGCACATTCTAATACGGCCACTTCCACAGCTGGGTTTCCCAAAACCATTTGAGCGCTCATTGGGCCTGTGGTATCGCCCTCTTCAATCATTTCTTGTTTTATATACACGCCGTCGCTGCTGGTAAAACCCACGGCAGTTCCATCGTTTTCTACAATATGCGCCAATAATCGGGTAGTGGTGGTTTTGCCATTGCTGCCGCTCACAGCTAAAACGGGAATACCCGCAATGGCTCCGCTTTTCAGAAGCTTGGCGGCCTCCTCCAACGAATCGCTTTCTGAAATAATTTTGCTGCGATGTCCGTAACCAAATTGCACAGAAGTAGGACTAGGTTCAGCCAAAACCGGAATAGATAAAGTTTGAGCCAAGTGTATTAAGTCACCCATTTTTACACTTGGTTTTTCTTTGATTAAACATTTTTTAATGGCCTCTACCGCATCGCTTAAACTGCTTGTGCCGTTTTGGTTGATATATTCTATGGCCTTTTTTATGGCCAATCTACCACTCTCTTCAAAACTATAAGCGATAACGAGGTTGTAGGTATTGGCATGTATTGTTTTTTGATAATGGTAGTATTGAACCTGGGCGCCCGCTGCGTTTTGCAAGGCCAAAGCCAATTGGGCGGTTTGATCCAAAAGTGCTTCGGAAGCCACAAAATTTGCTTCGTGAATTGGTTCAGGCAAATGCTTAGAAACAAAGGATTGACAAGCCTCTTGCATAAATGTATCCCAAACATAATTTGGATTTAACTGCAAGCGCGTTTGAATCAGATTACAAAAATGGCCACTCCAATAATTGGGTCCACGAAGGGTGTTTTGGTTTAATACAAGCATGGTGATATTGCACCCAATAATAGGCAATTATGATGAATAAAAATGATGATTAGGTAAGACTTATTAAAAAGTTTATAAACAGGGGGCAAAGTTTGCTAAAAAGGGAGTAAGGATTTGACGCGATTGGACAAATTAAAAAGAGTATTTATATTTTTTTTGGTTGCGACTCAAAACATCAAAGAATAAGTAAAACATGGGGCCTCTACTGAGGTCGAATTGCGTATTATTTGAACGAACATTGTATTGATGAAGGTACCCAAGTTCGATTCTTGTCCAATCCCAAAAACGATAGCCTAATCCAATATAATTTCTGTTTTGCGAGAGAAAATTGCTGCCGTAATCTCTTCCAAACTCTGCATGAATTTCATGATAATTTGATATATATACTGTTTTGTTTTTGTAGAAATAGTCAGAATTAAGGGGCGTTCTCATTCTTATTCTGTATCGAAACCTAAAATTATGTTTTGCCCCATTGGGGTTATCAATATCCCTCCA
>JAUYMZ010000266.1 GCA_030699355.1 Bacteroidota bacterium
TTTGGTTCAGCCAATGTTTTGTATTACCGTTTAAAACAAGTAGATTTTGATGCTGTCTTTAGTTATTCGCCTGTGGTATTGGTTCAGCAAGATAATAATTTACTATCCAATGCCGTGGTAACACCCAATCCTTTTACCAGCGAAATTACTATTCTTTCAAACAAGGAATATAAAGAAACGATTAGCCTCCAACTGTTTAATCTATCAGGTAAAATGGTTGCTGAAACATCTATACAACCCGCAGATTTTCCAGAAATTCACTGGAACAATTTAGATAATTTACCTGCCGGTATTTATGTGCTTAAAACAGAGATAAATAATGTATCTTCTTATTATAAGTTGATTAAAAATTAAAGCAAATTGGGTGTTACATAATTTTAATTTAAAAAGGGAGTTTCCGGGAGGTAAACTCCCTTTTTTGTGAAAATCGTTTTTAACAAGTACAAATAAGTACAAAATGTAAATCGTTGAATCTTAATAAATTTTTGCTAAATTCGTCTTAAATTTATGTGTTATGAAATATATATACCTGCTTTTATCAACAATTTTTTTAAGTTTTGAAGTCAGCAATGTAAACGCTCAAATCTTAACTGGAAATTATACTATTAATGGCGACTCTTCAACACAAGGAAGAAATTTTGCAACTTTCACGGAAGCAATTAATGCCCTAAACACATATGGCATAGATACAAGCACCGGAGTAATATTTTATGTAGCCACCGGGCAGGTTTTTAATGAGCGCCCACCTGCACTCACAGCCTCTGGAGGGTTTTTAAATAGAATAGTTTTTACCAAATTAGGATTAGGGGATAATCCAAAAATTAAACCTAATATTCCAGGAAACAATACAATATTTTTTCAGGGCAATTTTGGTGATGGTGTTTTCAGAATTGCTGGTGCAGATAATATACTCATTCAACATATCGATATCGATACAAATGGAAATTATATTAATGCATGGGAGGCTTATGATTATGGCTATATGTTGTTACGTAGAAATGCTAGTGATGCATGCAAAAATGTAACCATTCAAAATTGTAAAATTCAGTTAAGTCCGAGCATTGTTCATTCTGCCGGTATTTTTTCTGGTGCTTTTGATACAACAGGATTTGCGCCTATTGTCCTATCAATTGGAGGTAGAATGGAAAATGTTTTAATTAAGGGAATAGAAATTTGGGATGCCTATCATGGTATTCAGGTTATAGGTTTTCAAGATCTCATTTCACCTTATACTACCTACGACCAATTTGTTACAATCGACAGTAATACAATTAATAGATTTGGAGGCTTAGCCACCCTTGCAACAGGTATCAATATTAATTATGTGAATTTTGCAACTATAAAAAACAATACCATTAATTCTATCAGCACCGCTGCAGATATATACGGAATTAGGTCTAGCTTAACATACAGTGCTAGCTATTCTATCCTCAATAATTCAATTAGTTTAATAAATTCTTCAGGAGTATTATGTGCTATTTCATGCACTCCTCTAGGTAATGTTACTACTCATAATTTAAACATTTCATACAATAAAATATTTAATTGTAACGGTGCAGGCTCCCAGTTTTTTGGCATAAATGCTTCTGGAACTTTCAATAATGCTCATGTCTCTTTTAATCAAATTTTCAATAATTATAATACGGGCTTAGGTGAAACTTATCTGATAAGAGTGTTTGGTCCTTTTAGTGTTTTTAACAATAAAATATACAACAACTCAGTATTTAACTCTTTAAATAATGCAACCTGTTTTCCGTTTTTGTGCGGTACGTCAGGTGCAACATCCTTTTATAATAATGAAATATATAATATTACACATTTAGGAGCAAATACAGGAGTTTTAATTGCTAATCGCAGTAATTCCAGCAACTTTCTTGGATACAATAACTTCATTCATAGTTTATATACTCCTAATTCAACCGGATTAGATGCTATACGTGCCATAGAATTAAATGGAGCTACTAATCAAAGATTATTTTTTAATACTATATACTTAGATGCTATCAGTAACTCAAGTTTTAACTATGGAAACAGCGCTTTATATATTCATCAAAGTAATAATGCAGAAATTAGAAACAATATAATTGCTAACAGAAGCACCCCAGGCCCTTCTGGAGGTATTGTTGCTGCCTATAGAAGAAGTCAAGGCTCCTTCGTTACATACAATTTCAATTCTAATAATAATTGTTTTTTTGTTGATACAAACTTCTCTCGTAGAACTATCTTTTTTAATGTAACAGATACAATCTTGAATTTTCAGGCATACCAAACTTTAGTTGGTCCTTTACGTGATTCACTTTCCGTATTTGCCTTACCACCCTTTATAAATATTTTAACCGCGCCCTACGATTTGCGTTTATCTACATTAACATCACCTGTGGTTGCAGCGGGTTCTCCCGTTAGCACTCCACTTATTACGCAGGATATTTTTGGGAATATACGCAGTACCACAAACCCAGATATTGGTGCTTATGAGGTTTCT
>JAUYMZ010000273.1 GCA_030699355.1 Bacteroidota bacterium
AAGCTTTGGTTTGATATGAGCTACCTCAATAGAACACTTACCAATTTAATTAAAAATGCTTGTCAGGCAATACCAGAAGACAGGGTTGGGCAAATAGACATAAAGGTTTATACCCAGGACACAAATGTTTGTTTTGAGGTGAAAGACAATGGAACAGGCATTAGCGAAGACAAGAAAGCAAAGATTTTTATGCCTTATTTTAGTACCAAAGTAATTGGGATGGGTTTGGGTTTACCTATTGTAAAAAGCATGGTAGAAAGTGGAGGAGGACAAATTAGCTTTGAAAGTGCGGAAGGCATTGGTACAACTTTTTTAGTGCAAATTCCGTTAAAAGAAGCTGAATGAGATGGTGCTTGTTTTTAGGTTTTTTATTTGGGTTCAATCTTGTTTTTGCTCAAGACAATGCAAGTAATTTAACCTTAACCAAACAGTTTATTTTACAACAAGATACTTTTAAATTGGATAGCGCCTTGATAGTGAAAGGGTCGGTGAAAGTAAACCAATATCAAGAAGGAGTAGACTATAGTTTGAATTATTATACTAGCACTTTTATTAACAAGAGAATCCCTTTAAATACCTTGTTAATTGTTCAATATACACCCCTTACGTATCGGTTTCCAAAGCCCATTCAGCGAAAAGATATTACATTGGTTCAGCCCGAATTTATGGAAACATTAAACCCCTTTAGAATACAAAATACCAACAGCGGATTTAATGCCATTGGAGCCAACGAAGGCTTGCAAACCAGCGGTAGCATTATGCGTGGATTGAGTTTAGGAAATACCCAAAATGCCATAGTAAATGCCAATTTAAACCTTCAATTAGCTGGAAAGTTAAACAATGAAATTGATGTATTGGCAGCCATTAGCGATGAAAATAATCCGATACAACCAGAAGGAAATACCCAAGAATTGCAAGATTTTGACCAAGTATTTGTTCAGTTTAGTAAGCAAAACAAAAAACTGATTGTAGGCGATTATTTAATGACTAAACCCGAGCCGGGATATTTTATGAATTATTATAAAAAATCTCGGGGATTGGCCACTTATAATAGTTTTGCCATGCCCAAAAATCAAACCTTGAAAGTAAACGCGCAAGCAGCTTTATCGCGTGGTAGGTTTGTAAGAAATATCTTGCAAGGGCAGGAAGGAAATCAAGGTCCATATCGCTTACAAGGGGCAAATGGAGAGCTATTTATTATCATCATTTCTGGTACAGAATCGGTTTATTTAGACGGACAAAAATTGGCAAGAGGAGAGCAAAATGATTATACCATAGATTATAATACAGGTGAAATAATCTTTATGCCCAAAAGGTTAATCACCCAGTTTTCGCGTATTATCATCGAGTTTCAATATTCGGATAGAAACTATGCCCGAACAGTTTTGGGATTTAATACCGAATGGGAAACAAAAAAAGCGAGGGTTTACCTGAATTACTTTACAGAACAAGACAATAAAAATCAACCTTTTCAGCAAAATTTAAGCGATAGCAACAAGCTATTATTAGCCCGAGTTGGCGATAACTTAAGTGAAGCCAAATTGCTAAGTGAAGTGCCGGTTACTACTTTTAATCCGCAAACCATTTTATACAGGAAGATAGATAGCATTGGTTTTACTGGAATTTATGTTCATGCTAGAACCGCTGGAACAGATAGTATTTTTTATGAGGTAAGGTTCTCTTTTGTTGGTGCCAATAAGGGTAATTACAAACAAGGTGCAAGTGCTGCCAATGGCCGCGTTTTTGTATGGGTGCCACCTGTAAATGGAATTCCGCAAGGAGATTTTGAGCCAATAATTCAACTAGTAGCGCCCAATAGGCAACAAATGTTGAGCCTTGGTACGATATACCAATGGAATAAAGATCACAGTTTAAAAATAGAAGCCGCAAGAAGTTCGTTTGATAAAAACTTGTTTAGCGAATTAAATAAAGAAGATGATAATGGATATGCCGTAAACCTTCAAGCAAGCAATCAAATAAACCTAGGAGCCAAGGGCGATAAATTGCAATCTATGGTAAATTATGAGTTTACCAGCGAGCGGTTTACTTATGTAGAAAGGTACAGAAATGTTGAATTTAACAGGATTTGGAATAGGCAATTGGGGAATATTCAAGAAAATGAAACGGGCAATAACGAACATATTTTAAATTGGAAACTGAACTACCAAACAGCCAACAATGGGTTTATTAATTATCAAATTGCTTATTACAATAAAAACTTTAGTTCATTTAACGGTTTGAACCAAATTTTATCAAGTGATTTAAAGAACAAAAAGAATAGGCTGCAACTGCAAGCAGAGTATTTAAATGGAACACAAAAAAGTGGCGTAAATAGCGCATCATTTCAAACCCAAGTGCAGAACTTCCAAACATCGTATACCCGAATTTTTAATGCTTTTCACATCGGAGTTAATTATACAGGAGAGGAAAGTGCTTTTAAAAGAAGTGCTGATTCATTATTAAGTGGTAGTTTTTCTTATCAAAAATATGGATTGTTTTTTACAAGCAAAGACAGCAATAACCTGCGGTATTATGCAGAAGCCAATGTAAGGTTAGACCAATTGCCTTTGCAAAATAGGTTTCAAAACCAAAGTTTGGCCAAGGAGGCTAAAATGGGAATTGATTTTTTTCAAAAGAACTTTAATAAGCTAAACTTTGATGTGTCTTTTAGAGATTTTCAATTACTTGATACCGCTAATCAGTTGTTGAAACCTGAACGTATTTTGTTATCTAGGTTAACCTATGATTATTCCTTTTTTAAGAGACTTATTACCGCCAATACCTATCTTCAATTAGGTTCAGGTAATGAGTTGCGCAGAGATTATCAATTTGTTGAAGTTCCAATAGGGCAGGGCTTTTACGTTTGGAAAGATTTTAATGAAGATG
Source organism: Bacteroidota bacterium (assembly GCA_030699355.1). GTDB lineage: Bacteria > Bacteroidota > Bacteroidia > UKL13-3 > UKL13-3 > B1. Next base: position 2,887 of record JAUYMZ010000273.1, read on the forward strand.
GTTTGCAACAGCTCAATGAATTTCAGCCAGCCTCTTTTGCAGATAAGAACTTAGCCAATTATATCAAGGTGTTTTTACCAACCAATAGTTTGGTGAGAATTCAAAGTACACAGTTTAGTCAAACACTCAATATTAACGGATTTAGCGGAAAATCTTACAAGGGTTTTAAAGGATTTTTAAGCAAGTTTAGCAACCAAGCTGCTCTTAGAATAGAACGTAAATTGGCCACCGGAGAATTTAATCCTTTGGCAGATGCCTTAAGGTGGACTTGGGATGATACTAGCATTGTAAGTTTATCTTCATTGGTAAGAAATACCTTGTTTTTTAATAGAAATAATCCCAGATATGGCTTTGATTTTGGGTATGCCCAACAAAGAAGTAAAGCCTTTCAAACCAATGGATACGAATCGCGAGATAAACTAGATTATACTTTTGGGTCGAGGTATGCTATCAATGCCAATTGGACCCTAACTGGAACCTATATTATTGGAGAAAAGCGAAATTCGTCTGCGTTTTTTAGCAGCAATGATTATCGGTATTCTTACCAGGAATATAAGCCAAAGATAAGTTACCAATTTCAACAAATTTGGCGCTTAAGTATTGATTATAATCACCAACAATCTTTTAATTTGCCCGAGTTGGGTGGAGACGAAAGTACGGTGCAACAAGCAGGTTTAGAGCTTCGATATTCTTTTGTAAAGATTGGTGTAATTACCGCCAAATACAGTTTTTTTGATGTTCAATTTGCAGGGAACCTAAACTCACCTTTGGCTTATGATATGTTACAAGGTTTAAGCAAAGGGAATAACCAAATTCTAAACATACAATTGCAACAAAGAATTGGTCAGAATTTACAAATTAATATGAGTTATGAAGGAAGGAAATCTGGCGAGATTCCAATTATACACACAGGTAAAATGGAAGCAAGGTATTTGTTTTAACCTTGCCTCCATTATTGGGTTCAGACCTAATTTATTTAAACTACCAAATTGATAATTTTACCCTTTACTAAGATGATTTTTTTAGGCGCTTTTCCTTCAAGCCATTTTTGAATAATGCTATCTGCTAAAACAGTAGCTTCAATTTCTGCTTGCGGAGCATCCAGAGCAAACTCAATATTGGTGCGATGTTTTCCATTAATCGAAATAGGGTAAGAAAAGCTAGATTCTATTAAATAATCTGGATTAAACGTTGGATAATTTGCTTTGCTTATGCTTTCTTTTTCACCCAATATATTCCATAATTCCTCGGCAATATGAGGAGCATAAGGCGATAAGATTATTGCAAAATCTTTTAATATTTGATAATTATTGCACTTTAGCTCTGTAAGTTCATTTACGCAAATCATAAAGGTACTTACACTGGTATTAAACGAGAAGTTTTCGATATCTTCTGCTGCTTTTTTAATAGCCTTGTGCAAAGATTTTAACGCTTCTTTACTTGGTTCAGTTCTATCAATATTTATTTCGCCTTCTGCATTAAAAAACAAGCGCCAAAGTTTCTTTAAAAATCTGTGAACACCTTCAATCCCCTGCGTGTTCCAAGGTTTGCTTTGCTCTAAAGGTCCTAAAAACATTTCGTATAAACGAAGGGTATCTGCCCCATATTGCTCGATGATATAATCGGGGGTTACCACATTCCATTTAGATTTCGACATTTTTTCTATTTCCCAATCGCACAAATATTTGCCGTCTTCTAACACATATAAGGCGTTTGTAAAATCATCTCGCCAAGATTTGATTGATTCTATATTTAATACATCATTCTCTACCAAGTTTACATCCACATTTATTTTTACAACATTTATCTTGGTAAAGTCGAACCCAATTTTTTGATTGTTTTGTTGGTTGAACTGTTCAAATAAAAGTGGAATATTTTTAATTCTATCTTCTTCGTCGATGTATGATTTAGAGGCATAAAAACTAAGTTCTTTTTGTTCTGCACGATAACAATCTATTCTAAAAACGAAATTACTTCTGCCTTGAATCATGCCTTGGTTGATAAGCTTTTTGGCCGGTTCGTTGGCTGGAATTAAGCCTAAATCAAATAAGAACTTTGTCCAAAAACGCACATACAATAAATGACCTGTAG
>JAUYMZ010000275.1 GCA_030699355.1 Bacteroidota bacterium
ACTTTTTGGAAATTTAGTTCAAGAATGTAAAACATTTTGTGCTGCTAATTTTATGGCTTTATTTTGTTTTTCTGTTGGGTTTTCTGGCCATGGGGAATTATTGTATGTGAATTGGGTTGAATAGCTGTAGTCACTTTTTAGTCGTCCGCCAGTTATCCTCACCCAGCTCATGTGCATGGTTGAAATAATGATTCCGAAGTCATAATTATGCCTCGCCTTCTTTGAAAAGCTATCCATACATTCATCTGCTAATTTCGGGTGTATCATCATTTAGTTTCAATGGCTTTAAAGATTTGGTTCAGCCAAAATACTATTTGTGCTTTACAAAACAAAAATGCTCTAAAAAATGAGTTGAGTTTTTAAAATTTTTAATTACCCCGATTCAGGGGTAATTAAAATCTATATTATTGATTGACTCCCATATTGCAAGATATACCAATGTGTTTTTTGTGGTTTTCCATTTTTCAATAAGCCGTATAAGTAGGCAAGTGAATTGCTTGGTAATTCTGCCGTTTCCTTCTCCTTTAAGATTCTAGCTTTTATTTCAAACAAATGTCTGTTAGTGGTTTGTGCTTTTGTTGGATAGAAATTGTGTCATGGTGATAATTTTCGTTTTGCCAATTTTGTTAATCACTAATAAGTCTTTATCTCCCGTTAATAAATAATTGGCATTGCTATCAATAGCTAGTGAAAGCAGGAAATTGTCCTTTTGATCTCGGCAAAGATTAATACTTGAATTTGTTGCGACGAATTCTGCATGTAAATTGATTTCTAATAATAGCTCTTCAAGGTCTGAAAGATTGAAATACTTTTTTAGTTTAGGACGTCTTGCAACTTCAATAAATTCGTCGAGCAACTCTTGGCTAAAAATGCTGAAAAACTTATCGGAGTATAAACGCAAACGGCTGTCAATAATGCCAGTACTGTTTCTGCGAAATTCGGCTTTAAATAAATTTGTGGTAAATAAATATCCAAAGTATTCAGGGTTGTTGTCGCCTTTAATTCGGTAAACACAATAAGCTGGGCCTGGAATTCCATTGTAAGGAGAAATACCTAAACTACCGTTCCAAGCCAACATGATATTTATTACCAAATCGTTTTTTGCCACCAATTTATAACCCACCAAACTTTCAGCATTGGTTAAATGGTCGTCTTCGTTTTCTAAACTTTCACGTTTCAGCGTTACGCCTGTGTAATGCGAAACCGAAAGCAATTCTTCGCTGCCTGTTTCGCTTCGGCTGTCCATTTCCTGAAACAGATTTTTAATGCGAAGCACTTCCCAATGAGCAGGAAACTCACCAAGCCAAGCAGTTTTTGTATTTTCTTTTGTTTCAATCATTTTTCACAGTTTTATAAGCTTGTTGGGGATGATTCGCCATTTCCGGGTGGGTGTATTCCAACTTACCTTCTTCTCTTAGCCTTGTTAAAAAGTTTCGTAGTAAATATTTTTCACTTCTGCCTAAGATAGCACTTAACTCCACAGATTTATAGGGTTGGTATTCGCAAATTACCAATATAGCAGCTTCTACTAAGGCGGGGTCGTTGCTGCGCTGGGGCAGGTCGTTCACTATTCGTTGAATTTCCTCAGGTAACTGGTGCACTAAGGCTTGATCAACTGGTTCACTAAGGTTTTCAACTGGTTCACTAAGATTTTTGCTCTGTAAATCAGGTGTTTTTTCAACTGGTGCACTAAGCTCAGGAACTGGTGCACTAAGCGTTTTTATGCCCCACTCTGATTTTTGAGTGTTGGGAATGTAATAGGTAGAACGGCTTTTCCCTTTTTGAATGATAATTTCTTTATCGCGTAAACTTCTTAATTCAGTACTGGCCTTTAAAATTTCTAATCCATTCATTTGTCTGTGCGTTGCATTGTCAATGGCTCCAACTTCTCTTAAAAATATCAAAGCACGTTTCTGGCTATCTGAAATATCATAATGATTAAAAGCAGAAAGCCATTTAATATCCTCTTCATTTAAAAAATGATGAAGTAATAAACGCACAGTAAATGAGTTATTGCCATGGTCGCTCTCAAAGGTAGGAGGCAATAATTCTGCTTTTTCCATTAAGGTTTTCATGGTTCTGATACCACTACCTTTGGTTTCAGCTAAGTTAGTCTCATGAAATATGGCTGCAATGTAAGGATTTCGGTTTCGTGAGCCTGGTTCGCCTAATTGGTCTTCAGGCTTCAATGAAGTGTATCAGGTTTTTTTCGTCAGCAGTTAATTGCAATTTATTTTGAATTTATTTTGTTTTCATCTGTTTATCTATTTATTTACAAAAAATTAAAGTATGGAATTAATTACATTTTTATTAGCCAAAATCTATGATTTTTTTGGAAAAAACTATTTTTATATTACCGCGGAAAAGGCAAAATTCAATAACACTGCTGATATAGATTACATTATAAAAAAATATGAATACTCATTAATTATCCTACCCTAAATGCTTTTGCTCTTCTTCTTTTAATCGTTGAAATTCTTTAATTAAAAACAATTTAAACGTAACGCTTATGGCAGACCCAAACTCAAAGGCGATGTCTTTGTGGGTAAAAGTGCTTCCATATTTACCTTTTTTTACAGAAATTCCAATAGCATTAGTTTTTTCAATCCACTCGCTAACACTTAGTACAAAACTAGGTAAACCAGCCTGAGATTTAAAGTGGTCAAATTCGACCACTTTAAAATTTGGGTTATTAATTTGCTCTCATGTGCATTATTGAAATAATGATTCCGAAGTCATAATTATGCCGCGCCTTCTTTTAAAAGCTACCCATAAATACATCTGCTAATTTCGGGTGTATCATCATTTAGTTTCAATGGCTTTAAAGATTTGGTTCAGCCAAAATACTATTTGTGCGTTACAAAACAAAAATGCTGTTTAAAAACTTGGCATTTTTTTTTAGTGTTAATTTAATACAAGTTCAAATAGGAGAGGCTTGTGGAGTTTGGTGTTTTTAATACATTGCTTGACCTAAACTGCATGGGTTAAGGTAGCAGGGTGGGAGAATAATCAGGGGTTTGTTTGGGGGTTATTTTTTCTTAATTATTGAAATTAAGCATTATGGGTTAGCTTGTTAGCTTTTATACTTTCAAATAATTCAGCCAAGAAAACTTTAGCTAATTTATCGGTGGCCGTTTTGTCTAATGCATTGCCTTTATCATCAAAAGATTTTTCAACATTGGGTACTGGAAACATATTGGTAACAGTTAAAGCGCCTATCTTCCATAAAATAAATTGCAATGAAACCAATGCTTGTGAGCCACCAAATATACCTGATGAAACGGTGCTTATGCATATTGGTTTACCCTGCCATTCATCATACAAAAGGTCTATAACATTCTTTAAACTGGCAGGAAATCCACCGTTGTACTCGGGTGTAACGATTATAATGCCATCTGCTAATCTTATTTTGGCAGCAAAATCTAAAACTTGTTCTGAGGGGCTTTGAACTGTTTTTATGGTATCTTCAAATACGGGGAAATTATATTCTTTCAAATCTAATATTTCGGCATTAGCTAAATTGTTTTCGTGCAAATATTTAAGAAAGTACAACGCTACATTATGACTTTTTCTTTCTCTTCTTACACTTGATGATAGGATGGCTATGTGTGGCATTGTGTAGTTGTATTTTTTATTTTTCTATTGATTGCTGAATTCAATTCTTTGCTAAAATGAAATGTAGTAAGTCTGCATTTAGTTTTTCTTTTTCGGTTATAAATAAGCCATGTGGGGCGTTCTTATACACAATGTATTTGGCATGTGGAAGCATGGCTGCTGTTTTGTCTCCTGATGCTTTAATTGGAACCGTTTTGTCTGCATCACCATGAATAATTAAAACAGGAATTGCAATTTTTTTAATATCCTCTCTGAAGTCTGTTTCAGAAAATGAACGCACACAATCAACAATTGCTTTTGAAGAACTCATTAAACATAGCATTTGATTCCAATTTAACATCGCTTTGCTAACGGTTTGCTTTTGTTCTTCCACTCCGTAGAATGTTTCGCTAAACCCTATAAGAAATGCAGGACGGTCTTCTTCAATTTTATGAATGGTCTCATCAAAAGTTTGTTTATCTGTTCCATCTGGATTATCGTCTGTTTTTAGCCTGAATGGCGTCACAGAACTAATAAAAACAGCTTTAGCAATTTTATCAGTTCCAAATTTCGCAAGGTAACGGGCAACTTCCCCACCGCCCATGGAAAACCCAACAAGGGTTACTTCTGATAAATTTAATTGCTTAATCAGTTCATTCAAATCATTGGCTAGCGTATCGTAATCGTAGCTTTCCCATGGTCTGTCTGATTTACCAAACCCTCGGCGGTCGTATGCAATACAACGAAGGTTGTGCTTTGGAAGTTCTGCCAATTGATATTCCCACATTTCGTGGTTAAGGGGCCAACCATGAATAAATATTACGGGTTTACCTGTGCCATACTCCTGATAAAAAATGTTAATGGAGTTATTGGTGTTTGCTGATTTTATTGTTATATAGCTCATGATGGGTTTCTTATTATGTGGATTTTTTTAACTATTAAGGCACCTTCTTTGGTTCAATTTGATTAGAATGAATGAGTATCAAAATTGATACCTTACAAAGGTGCAGTAGTATAGTAACTCGACTATTATACAATTATTGCAAATAGTTACATGATTCACACAATAAGATGAGAAGAAATAGTTAGCTGTGTTTGAGCAATAAACTCACAACTTAAATCGCTATCTCACCCCAACTTCATCTACAAAAATAAAGGCATCTTCGCCGGCGCTAATATGCCAAGCAGGCAATTTGCCAAAGTTTTCTGCACTTACCTTTATATACCTTACTTGGATTTTCTGCTCTAATTTTTTCTCTAACTTTAGAATAATATTTTCTTGCGTTTCTTCGGGTGTTTGGTGACTAATTTCTGTTAGTAAGGTGTAATTTTTACCATCTACCGAGCCCCAAAACTTCACATTCTTTGGCATCATAATCCAAGAACGTTGGTCTTGTAAAAAGTTAGCATATACGTATGAAATATCGGTACTTTTTTTAAGGTCGATGATGGCTTCAAAATTGCAAGCCTGATAGCCTTGCCACGAACCCTTTCGCCAATCTTTATCGCCATAAATGCCATCTATTAAACCCTCCGCTCCGCCAGCAGAGTATTGCCTATTGTACTTTTGTTGCAAGCTTATTTCCCAATAGTTATTACGTTTATAAAAGTGCGCAGTGTTCTCCAAGTTTTTTATTTCACCCTGCCACGGAATGCTGCTAAGCGCTTTTATTTCGGCACTTTGTTTCAAGTAAAATGGTTTTGTGTACAATGTATATTGCTCGGGTTTGGTAACATCTTTCTCATTGATGGTATAATAAATATCGGCATTTGTATTGGTGAAATTTGGCTTCAATTCAATCAAAATGCTGTCGGTAAATGTTCTCGATTTACCCATAATAAGAGGAGCCGGAAGTAAAGTTCCTGCTTTAAAATCTGCAGCTGTGTTTAGGTTCAAACCGATATAAGCATGAGCCCTAATTTCTCTGTTTTTTGTGCTATCTGCCAGGGTAAATTCATCAAATAAAGAGTAACCCATTTGATATTCGTTTAAACCGGGTGTAACGGGGTAATATCCCAAAGCACTTAGCACATACCAAGCACTCATTTGGCCGCAATCTTCATTGCCCGATAAGCCATCAGGCGCATTTTGATACATGTCGTTTAAAATCTGTTTTACCCTTTGTTTGGTTTTTTCTGGCTTGCCCACATAGTTGTATAAATAAGCCATGTGGTGACTAGGTTCGTTGCCATGCGCGTACTGACCAATTAATCCGGTTATATCGGCTTGGGTTCGGCCAGTAGTTTTAGAGTCTGTGGTAAATAGTTCATCCAATTTATTCTCAAAATTTGCTTTGCCACCCATGGCCGTAATGAGGCCTAAAATATCGTGTGGCACAAAAAAAGTATATTGCCAAGCATTGGCTTCGGTGAAGTTATTATTCACTTCCCGCGGGTCGAAAGGCTCGTACCAAGCGCCATTTTTTCTGGGTTGCATAAAGCCCGTTTTCGGATTATAAACTTGCTGCCAAACCGGAAAGGTTTGATGTGTTTTTGGAAGTTCGCCCACCTGTTTTTTTATTTGGTCTACGCACCAAACATTATAAGCATATTCTAGCGATTTGCTTAAGCTCTCGCTTTCATCTTCCACGCTTAAATAGCCTTTTTGGTGAAATGTTTGCGCTCCATAAGCATGGTTTTTGGCGGTTCCTAGGGCAGCTTCCAAAGCCAGTTTTTGGTCGAATTGATTATTGCCTTTGGCCAAAGCGTCGGCAATTACGCTCACAGAATGGTAGCCAATCATGCATTCGGTTTCGTTGCTGGCCAATTCCCACATGGGCATTCTTCCAACCTGTTTGTATTGCGCTAAAAACGTCTTTATAAAATCTACATTTCGTTCTGGCTGAACCAAATTAAATAGGGGATGTAGCGCTCTAAACGTGTCCCATAAACTAAATACTGAATAATAAATAAAGCTGGTATCTTGGTAAATTTTATGGTCTCTACCGCGGTACCTGCCATCTACATCGCTAGCGGTAGAAGGGTGAATAAAGCAATGATACAAAGCGGTATAAAATATTTCTCTTTCGGTTTTTGTTCCCCCTTTTACCTTAATTTTAGATAATTCATTTTGCCAAAAATCATCGGCTTCTTGTTTGGTTTTATTAAAATCCCAATGCGGAATTTCGGCCATTAAATTTCTTTTGGCTCCTTCTTCATCAACCGAACTTATGCCTACTTTTACCTGAATTTTTTCGCCTTTTTTTGTGTTAAAAGTATACTGCGCAACACTGGCTTGTTTACCAGCTTTGGCATTGTCTTGCACCTTCACAAACGCTTTAGAAAACTCAATATAAAAATATACGTATTGATCTCTTGCCCAAGCTTCGCTTCTTCTAAATCCGCTTATGCTTTTGTTGTTGATATTGGTAATTTTTACATCCAATAATTTATCTCTGTGCAATAAATCCAATACAATTTGATGGGTGCCATTTTTAGAAAAAGTATACTCATGAAACGCTGCTCTTGTGCTGGCCGTTAAGGCTACATTTATGCCATGTCGTATTAAATTTACACTATAAAAACCTGGCTTGGCCAGCTCATTGGCATGCGTAAACTTAGAGGCGTAATCTGTATGGGTAAAACTTGGTTTTTCAATTTGGGTAGGCATCAATAAAATATCTCCAAAATCGCTCACACCCGTTCCACTTAAATGGGTATGGCTGAACCCAAAAATGATAGAATCTGAATGGTGATATCCTCCAGAACCATCCCAACTTCCATCTATGCGCGTATCCGGACTAACCTGCACCATACCAAAAGGCACCACTGCCCCGGGGAATGTATGTCCGTGCCCGCCTGTTCCTACAAAAGGATTTACCAAAGAAGTAAGATTCGACTGAGCATGAAGTGCCGTTCCAAAACAGCCCATCCCAAGCATTATCCAAAGTAGCTGCCTAAACCAAGTAATTTTTTTTTGCATCGCCGAAAATAACAAAATTTCCGAATTCATCCCGATTCAAAAATAGAAAGCACTAATTTTTAATGGATTCGCCACTTTAACTAAGTTCGAGGTTTTTTTAATTCGAAATCCGAAATTCGAAAGGGATTTGTGGTTAGGGGAAAAAGCAATCATACATCATTCCCCACCTTCCAAGGCTTCGGTGGGCTAATCATAATTCAAAATTTGCCTTCAATCAAAACTCCCGGCATGAATAAAGGTGATTGTTGGGTATAGGTGTATGGGCGTGTGCATCGTTAAAGAGGTTGTTTTGTTTGCGGGAGTGTATGGTGTATGGGCGTGTGCATCCTTTACCCCTAGTTGAAACTAGGGGATAGTGTTTTATTCTGTACTACATTCGTGCTTTTTTTTGGCTTTTCTTCCCACCTACGCCAAGGCTTC
>JAUYMZ010000279.1 GCA_030699355.1 Bacteroidota bacterium
GAACCCTAAAACTAATACCAAAATTACTTTTGTTTTGGTAAGCGGATTTAATAAAAGCATGACAATTAGCAATAAGTTGGTCAATCTTTTTTAGTGCTTGTTCTTTTTGTTCTGGAAGTAATAAATTTTTAGAATACGATTTAATAAAAGCATCAATTTCATCTTGTAAGATGGCAAAAGGATTCTCTTTGCCATGATACTCTGGAGTCATTCTAAGCACATCTGCATCAAATGCATTTCCGGTTATGCGATGCGTTAACACCCGAATAGCAAACAATAATTCCTGGAAAAATTGGTCTTGTGTGTTGCGTTCAAACAGGCCTTCAATCTCTAGTAAATCTAATAATTCGGCTGCTTTTTCTAGCGATACTATTTTAATCCAATCGCCATCACTGGGATGATAAAATACATTTACCAAGATATGTTCTACCGTATTGGAAACAGGCTGATTGGGAAGGAATTTATGAACAATTCGTTTCTTTAATTCGGAGAAAAAATCAAGTCCGGTAATAATATTGGCATCCGAAAAACTAGTACTTAATTGTTTATTATTTGTAACCCTAAATAAGTAATCTTTTAAACCAAGCCTAAACGATTCATTTTTTGACAATAAAACAAGCAGCTTGTTAAGATTGGGAATAAATTGTTGTTTTATAAAAGCCTTACTTGGACGAATGGCATCTACCAACTCTGCCAACAAATCCAAGTCTTGACCTTTATAATCGGCAATTTGTGCTAATAATTCGTTTAAATCTTTCTGCTTTAGTATCATGGTAATTTGGACTGAACCTACATTTTGATGCCATGAATTTACGTTTTAATTAACGACCTACCAAATCGAAAGCATCGTTGGGGATATCTTTAACGGCAACCACCAAAAATCCATCTAAGGAATCATTAAAATTTGGGTCGACATTAAAGGCAATAATTTTACCGTTTAGTTTTAAATATTTTTTAACAAGTACGGGTACTTTTAACTTTTGGTGTCCTTCAATATCGCCTATAAATCCATCTAATAATTTAAGGTCTTCTGCATGTTTTAAACGCAAAATATGTTTTCCTTCCAATTTAGATGAATAATGAAATGCCTTTTTGGGTTTAACAAATTTGGCTAGTTTATTATCCCAATGATTATGGCGTATGTATGCTACAAGCAAATCTTTAGAAAGTGCAGAAAAGCTATTGCTAATACTTACCGGACCAATTAAATATTTAAAACGAGCTGTATTTTGTTGCAAGTAAATATTTATTCCTTTCCAGAGAAGCATTAAACTTGCTGGTTTCTTTTGATATTCTAAGCTCACAAAAGAGCGCCCGAGTTCTAATGATTGGTACAAAAGTGGGTGCAATTCATTTTTCATTTTAAACAATTGGTTCAGGTAAAAACCTTTTGTTCCCAATTTTCTGAACATCACATCACCCTCTCCTAAACGGTATGAACCTACAATTTTTTTCTCTTGCGTATCCCAAATAAAGAGGTGTTTATATATTTCATCAAAGGCATCTAGGTCTATGCTTTGGTTGGTTCCCTCACCTATTGCCCTAAAAGTTTCTTCTCGTAACCTGCCAATTTCGCGAATGGTATGAGGAATATCGCTGTAGTTGGCTATGTAAATTTCTAGTTCGTTGTATTTAAACAAGAGAGATTGTGGACCAATAGCTGTTATTTCTTTTTCAATTTTTTCTGGCTGAACCGAGGCAATTATTTTCTTTGGTTTTTGAAATTGGTTCAGACCAAAATTGAGTTTTATTTTTTTGGGTTTTACATCATGCGCACCGAGGGCATAGGTTTTGGCGCGAAGGAATTGAAGAAGTTGATCTGTATTATTTTCGTAAATGCTAATTTCTTTGAATGGGATGGCTTTTCCAATTCTAAGTTGAATGGTATTATTTGCCTTGTTCAACATTTCTGAAGGCAGTTTTATGGTGCGTAAACTAGGGTGTAACAATCCCAGCAAATTAAAGGCTAAACTATTATGACCAGAGAAATACACCGGTAGCACTTTTACGCCTGCCTTGGCAATTATTTTACCAATGCCAGGTTCCCATTTTTTATCACTTATTTTAAGATTATTGAGTTTAAGGGCAGAAACTTCGCCCGCAGGAAAAATGCCTAGCGGCGAGGTTTTTAAATGTTCTAAAACCTGTTTTACACCCGAAATATTTTTCTCTTTATTTCCTATGTTTTCGAAAGGATTAACGGCTATAATATGTTCAGAAACTTGCGGTATTTGTTGCAATAAATAATTGGCAACCATTTTAAAATCGGGACGTACTTTAGAAATTACCGCGCTTAAAATAATACCATCAATACCTCCATAAGGATGATTCGCAATTAAGATAAAAGGTTCTGATTTGGGTATGTTGGCCAAATCAGAATCACTAATTTGATATTGTATGTGAAACTCTTTTAAAATTTCATCTATAAATACAAGACCCGATTTATTTTCTATATGCTCATAAGCCTCATTGATATTGTTTAACTTAAGCAATTTCATGAAAGCAGGTGCCAACATTTTAAGCTTCAGTTTCTCTAATTTAAGCGCTTTAGAAACATCTTCTTTGCTAATTAATTCTTTCATAATTTATAATCACTTGGTAAAGATAAATGAATAAATTAGGTAAAAACTTGACTTAACAATTATTTCATAATGAGGTTTGAGTTTTAAGTGTAAAGTGTAAAGTGTAAAGTGATTTTTTAATAACACTTACTCCTTGTCATCTAAATCTTCAATTTGTTTGTCAATCATTTCGCTTACGGCTTTTCTTTGGGCATCAGAAAGATTTTGATCTAATTGTGCTTGTTGTTTTAAACGCTTGTATAATTCGCGTTTACGCAATTCCATGGCTACCCAAACTTGGTAGGTTTTGTCTTTTTGCTGAAAAACTTTTTCGCCATGTAGGCTAGCCCCCATCAATTTGGTGCTCATCACTTCGCGGGTTAATTGTTGAAAACGTTCACCAAAATCGCCCAAATTTCCGCCTATATTTCTTTCATTTTGGTAGTTTTCTGTTACACTTTTTATTTCGGTTTGAACCGAAGAGGCTAATCGTTGGTTGGCAGTGAGGATGGCTTTGCTTTTGGCTGTTTCTAAATTTACACTTTCGCCGCTGGCAACAGATCTAAAAAACCTGCGATTGCTCTCATAGTTTCCACCCCTGAAAGGCGTTTTAATTGCTTTATTCCCGTTAAAAGTGCCACATGCGCCAAAGGTTAAACTTAAGGCTAAGATTCCAAAAATTAGGTTTTTCATAGTTATTTAAATTATGGTTTGTTTACTGTTAATAAATTTCGTGCCACCAATTGGTCGATTGGAAAAGTAAGCACATTGATATCAAAATTTTCTACAGATTTCCAAAAGAATCTGAGTGTTTCTGTTTTGCCATTTAAGTGAATTTGTTTTTCTTTTAGGCTTAATAAACTTATATCACTTATAGGTTCAACCCGATAATAAATAGCCATTAATTGATCTCCATTTTTAAAGGCACTGGGTTGAAAAAAATCTGTTGTATAGATATGTTCTTTTACGGCTACTTCCAAACCGGTTTCTTCCATAAACTCCCTTTTTAAACAGTCTCTAGTGCCCTCTCCAAATTCCAATCCGCCACCCGGGAATTTGGTAAAAGAAAGGTGTGGCATTTTTTCGTGCACCAATAAAACCTCTTGGTTTTGGTTCAGCATAATGCCATAAACCCGAATGGTAAATCTATTTATTTGCATTGGGCAAACTTGAAAATAAAACACCCACAGACAAAGAGGCAAAAACAGGAAAAGCTGCGCGCGGAGCGGCACTAATTGGCAAAGGATAAAACCCTAACATGGGCTGAATAAAATAAACTTTGTTTTTGCTTTCTCTGTATTCAATTGTTAAACCAAGTTGCATATTCATGGCAAATCTTCTGGCTTCAAATCCGCTCGAATCTATTTTAAATTGGGTTTCGCCATCTATGCTAAAACCCGGATTGCAATTGGCCACCATATTGTGTTTAAGCAATAATTGAGGAGTAATACCTGCCGAAAATTGATACACCCATTTAAAATCACCCGACCTCCCCAGGTAGGTATTCACTTGTATTGGAACTTGCAGATAATTTAAGCGGTAATTGTAGGTAATTTCCTTCTCAGAATTTGAATTATCTTCTATAAATCCTACACCAATTCCCGGATAGGTTTTATTAAAAAATTTAAGTCCTGTTTGTTTGCGTGCAAAGCCCATCTGCTGAAAACCCAATCCAATTTGAATATCCGATTTTTTACCCATAGACAATAAAGCCCACACATGAATGCCTTTATTAAAATGCAGGGTAGATTCAGATTTAGTGGTATCCATATAATTTTGATATGAATTGCCGCTAATAAAGGCTGAACCAATTCCGGCATTTACACCCACTCCGTATGAGTTTTTAGATTTGCTTTGCGCCTGCACAGAAAGGGTGCAGCCCCAAAAGAGTATGCCAAAGAAAAAGTAATTCTTAATTTTCTTCAAACTCCAATTCATCGTTGTTGTCATTTTTCTTTTCTAATTTTTTGAGTGAGCTATCTTTTTTAATTCCCAATTCTTGTTTTAAAATTTCCTTGATAATTTCCTTTTCTACCTTAATATCTTGTTTTAATTGTTCCTTCGCTCCTTTTTTATCAAACTCAAATTTTAGGTTATTGGCAGGACCTTTAATACTCAAATATAAATTTATTCCGCGGGTTTTGGTATCTTCTTCTTCAAATTCATTGGTTTTAACCTTTCGTTTTTTGGCCAAAATTTCAGATAAGGATACCTTCAATTTATAATCGAGTACATTTTCAAAGCTGTGATTGCCGGCAATTTGAATATTAAAAGCATTTGATTTAATATCCATTGTAGGAATATTAAGCAACTTATTTTTAATGGTAAAGGTGTTTTTAAGCTCTGAGAATTTTAAATTATTGAGCTCATTTACATCTATAAACTTCGACAATGATTGCAGTGGTTTATATTGCAAAAGCGAACCATTTTTGAGGTTCATTTCGGCAATCATTACTAATTTTTCGGGAATTAGGTTCATGTTGTGATCCCAAACAATTCGGCATTCTACACTGGCACTTAAGTTGCCAAAAAGATTTTTATTGGTAAAATCTTTCTGACCAAAATTATCGAAGGCTATTAACAATTCCCCTAAATCTATTCCTTTACAATCGCTTTTGCTATTGAGCACAAATTGCTTATCCGATTCAAAAAACTCGCCACTACCTGTAAAACTTCCCTTGGCAGTTTGAAGGCTTGTTTCTTGAAACGAAACATAATTCGGTTTTAACACAAGGTTTCCTTTACATTGAGTTGCAATAAATTTTTCGTGCACCAATTGATTGGCGTTTACTTTTGCATGAATTAAATAATCTATAGGTTTTTCTCCAGCCTCTCTTGGATCGGAAGAATCATAAATAAGTAAGTGGGCAATGTTTAAATAGTTGGCTTGCAATTGCAGGTTGGCCTGAACCAATTGATTATCCTGGAATAATACATCCATAAAATGGGGAATGGTTCCGTTAATGGCCAAATCTGATTTATCTACATTACATGTTAGTTGATTTATTAGCAAATCACCCCCTTTAACAAGGGCATCCAATTGCAGGTTTTGAATGGCTTTGGTTAGATAGTTTAGTTTTAATTCTGAAATTTGCAAGCTAACATTACCCTCATTTTGGGCCGATTTCCAATTCCAAGTATCCGCTATTTTTTGTCCGCTTAGGTTCAAACCAAAAGAAGCTTTACCAAGCAGAGATTGCACATCATCCCAATGGAAGAAAGCGTGCAGGGAAGCTAAATCGGCCTTTCCATATAACTTCACATTAATTTTTGGATTTAGTAAATTTATTACCTCTAAACTTCCATCAATTTGAGAGCCAGGCAAAGAAGCGCTAAAGGTAGGAATAACAAGAGAAGCCTCTTCTAATTTACCCTTATTTCCATTGCTAAAGCTACCTTGCAAACTAATATTTTGCAATTGCATTTTGGTATTGGGTTCAATCAAGCTACCCTTATTTACCCCAAAATTTATGGCAATTTTAGGTTTCTTGTTTGTGGAAGATTCACCCATAATTGAACCTTCAAAAAACACCTCACCATTGCTTTGATATTCTTTAAATGAAGCGGGTAATTCGATAGGTAAAGTGGATAATAAATCTTGAATACTAATGGTTTTAGCCTTGAATACTAAGTTTATTTGGTCTTGTTTTTTTCCTGTTTGAACCCAACCTGTGAGGGCCAAAGCCAATTTATTGAGAATAAAATCGCCTTTTATTAAAGTGTATTTTTGTTTCTTTTGGTCTACAGCCAATTCAGTTTCCATGCTAATGTTTTTATCTGAAATAATAGCCAAAGCACCTGTATTAAGCTCCTTTGCCAAGCCATTAAGGGAAATAGACAGGTTAAACTTTTCGTCGGAAAACTTGCCAGCAAACAAAGCCTCCTTTAAAAAAGTATTTAACTTAAAACCTGTACCAACATTTTTAAAAGAAACTTGCGAACGAGAGAGAGAAAGTTTTTTGAGCTCAAAACTAAAAGGCTTTTTGGTTTTGGATGGCTGAGGTGAATCCTTTAAAATATCAAAATTATTTCTGCCCGATGCATCGCTGTATACATTAATAAAGCCGCTATCTACCGAGATAAAATTGATGCGGTAATTTTCTTTTAAAACATCGTAAATATCAAAACCTAAATATAAACTTTTAGCTGTTAAAAGAGGCTTTTTCCCCTTAAGGGGATCGCTAAGTTGCACTTGGTTTAAGGCCAAACTTACTTTTGGAAAAGTATGCCAAATATTTACTTCTATGCTTTGCGCACTTAGTTCAGACTTTAAAAAAGTATTTACCTCTTGTAAAGCGTACTTTTTTAATTGATCTACGTTTTGGTAAATGTATATAAATAGGCTTGCCATGAGTGTAAAAATTACAAGCAGGCTAATGAAAAATATTTTTAATCTCTTTGACATGGTAGTATAACGTATCAAAAGTGAAACTATTCTAGCACCTTTTCTTGCAACTTAATAAACAAATAGTGGATGTTTTAGTGGGAGCGTTTGCTTTTTTGTGCATCAAAAAATTGAGACAAAACGCTGAAATTTAAAATAACTATAAATTTTAAATTGCTAATAATGAACTATTTAATATAAAAATAATAACATAATTTAGTTTATAATATAAACTACTTTATATATTTGCAGGCATAAAAATCAATACACATATGAAAAATCAAAAACAAAGATTGGCGTTCTTACTTTTATTTTTATTGGGCAATATTTGGGTAAATGCGCAAACACAATTAAGCAATGGCAATTTTGAAAAATGGGGAAATAAAACGGTAAACGGATTTACTTTTACAGACCCGGAGAATTGGCATACCTTAAATCAATTGCAGCAATTTGGATTTGAAGAAAGTAGTTCAAGAACAAGTGATGCTTATGCAGATAGTTTTGCCATAGTTTTGGAAACCATCAGCTCACCATTTGGGAGAATTCCAGGTTTAATTGCAGGCGCTCCTTTTTTAAATGCAAGTGGTGAACCCGATATGAACTTAAATTTTAAACCCTTTACTGGAAGACCAAATCATATTTCGTTTTGGTTTAAAAGTTTTCCAGAACAGGGTGATGCCAATGCAATGAGTTGTTTAATCACCAAATGGAATACCCAAACAAATACCAGAGATACCATTGCTCATGCAGGTTGGACCATGGATTCTACCTATGAAAATTACACTTTTGCCTCTATACTGTTTGACTATAACAGCAATGAAACACCAGATTCGATGTCGATTATTTTTAGTTCTAGTTTAAACGGTTTTTCACCAATTGTGGGAAGTGCCTTGTATTTGGATAATATTCAATTAGGTTATGCCAATCAATTGGAAGAAATAAACAAAGAAAGGGAGTATAGCGTTTTCCCAAATCCATTTGTAGATTTTATTCAAATAGATTTTGCAGGGAAATTGGTTCAAGCCGAAATATTGGATATTTCTGGTAAGCAACTCCTCTCCCCTAAAATATTGGCAAGCGGTGAAGGTTTATCCTTATCTAATTTATTGCCGGGCATGTATTATTTACGTATGGTGGAGCCTGAAACGCTGGCAACAAAGACCAAAATAATTGTTAAAAACCCTTAATATTGAAACATGGAAATGAGCGAAAACAAAGCATTGGAAATTATTGAACAAATGATTTCCAATGCCAAAAGCGAAATAAAAGACAATGGATTTCATCATTTAATGTGGGGTTATTTGGTTTTTGTTTCTGCCTTTATAGATTATTTTCTTTTAATAAATGAGGTTCCTTCTCATGCTTTGGTGTGGGGGATTTTGATGCCTTTAGGCGGTGTAA
>JAUYMZ010000297.1 GCA_030699355.1 Bacteroidota bacterium
AAAATAATCGGCGCCTAAACTCAGGCATTTTTCTTGGTATTTTGGGTCAGAAAAATTGGTAAGCATAATGAGTACAATGCTTGGATTTATTTTCCTTAAAATAGGAAGCAAATCCATCCCGTTTACATCTGGGGCATCTTCTTTTAAGTGGATATCAATAATAGCTACTTGTGGTTTGTGCAAGTTTACTCCCATCAGGGCCGATTCCAAATTTTGTGCTTTGCCAATTATTTTCACAAAAGGAAGTTCAGATATTAAGTTTTCAAGTCTCTCAATAACCAAAGGAGAATCCTCCACAATAAATACGTCTATTTTATACTTTTGAGTGCTATCTTGCATACTGCTATCTTGTGCAGCAAAGTAGCGTTATAAAATTAACACCTAGCGTAGGGCAATTCAGGTCAATTTTGTAATGGTTAGTACTACAAAATGCCTATTGAATTCCGTTCTCTATGGCAAATTTCATTATGTCGACATTGTTATTTAATCCCAATTTTTCTAAAATGCGACTGCGGTATGTGCTGATGGTGTTTACACTTAAAGAAATTTCGTTTGCAATTTCAGAAACCGACTTACCTTTAGATAAATGCACAAATACTTGCAATTCTCTATCGGATAAAAGTTGAAGTATGTTTTTTTCGTTTTCTACTTGTGGTTTTTCTAAGAGTTGGTTCGCCACAAATTCTGAAATATATTTTTTTCCATCAAGCAATTTTTGAATGGCTAAAGTGAGTTCTTCCGTTGCCATGTTTTTGTTTATGTATCCAGATGCGCCTGCTTTTAAAACCCTAATGGCATATTGCTCTTCATCATGCATGCTCAAAATGAGGATAGGAACTTTAATTCCGTCTGAACGCAATTGCTTTAACAAATCTATTCCATTTCTGCCGGGCAAGGAGATATCTAACAAGATAATATCCCAGTTATGTAATTTTAATAGCTTGTATACTTCCTCACTATTTATGGCTTCAAATAGGAGTGCGTCTGGATATGATTCTGTCAAAATTTGAATCAGTCCTTTTCTAACTATGGCATGGTCGTCTACTATCAAGATTTTTATTGGCATAGTCTTGGGTGTTTTATAAAGGAACCGTTAAAAGAATAACAGTACCTTGATTGGGGCTACTTTCAATTTGAAGATATCCAGACATCATTAACGCACGCTCGCTCATACCACTTAATCCAAAGCTGTTTTTAAGCTTTACTTCTGCTAAATTAAATCCTACTCCAAAATCTTCTATGCGCAATATTAGCTGATTATCTTTTTGTTCTAAATTAGTTAAAACCGAAGGCGTATTGGCATGCCTAATTATATTGGTTAGCGCTTCCTGGTATATTCTAAAAATGCCAATAGCTTTATTCTTATCTACATTTACTTTGTCTAAGTCGGTCATAAATTTTATACTTATGCCACTGTGTTTTTCCATTTCTGAGCTTTGCCATTCTAGGGCTGCACACAGTCCTAAATCGTCTAAAATTCCAGGCCGCAAATCACTGGCAATTCGTCGAACAGTATGTATGGTTTGATCTATTAATTGAAGCATTTCGCTTACTTTTTGAACGGCAACATTGTCGTTAGAATCTATCTTTTTGCTGAACCAATAAGTATCCATTTTTAAGGCAGTTAATTGCTGACCCAATTCATCGTGAATCTCTCTTGCAATATTGGTTCTTTCTTCTTCCCGTATGGTATTTAAATGGTTATTTAGCTTTCTGATATTTTGATAAGATAATTCGAGTTCTTCTTTGGCTTCTTTTTGTTTGGTGATATCAGAATAAATAATGGTTAAGCCTTGCTCGGAAGGATATATTTTTATATAAAAATAACTATCAAAGGGTTCATAATACCCTTCTATCTCGCTCGATTTTAAACTACTCATTGCCTCTCGGTATGCTTTCTCAAAATCGGTTCCGATTAAATTTGGATGCACTTCCCAAATTGTTTTCCCTATGATATTTTCTTTGTTCGCGGGGTGTGTGCTTA
>JAUYMZ010000314.1 GCA_030699355.1 Bacteroidota bacterium
TGAAATAAATTTTGTTACCCCAGGTTATTTCTGGCGTGTGAGATTATTACACATTCCTACTGCACAGGATATGGAGTTTAACTTAGATAACTTCCACATAGAAAACCTTACCCAAGATTCTGCCAGCAAATGCCATGCAGCTGTAATATCTGCCACGGATTATTCTCCGTTTGGCGCACCGTTGCCAGGGAGGACTTATCAGGCGAGTGAGTATAGATTTGCCTTCAATGGCAAAGAGAAAGATGATGAGACTTATGGCGATGGGAATGCTTATGATTTTGGGGCAAGGATTTATGATGCGAGATTGGGTAAAATGTTTAAAGTTGATCCATACTTTTCTGTTTATCCAGGACTAACTCCATATAGTGGATTTGGTGGAAATCCTATTACCAATACTGATGCCGGAGGTAAGTTAATTATTTTTGTGAGTGGTTATGGACCATTAAGAAGCTCACAATCCAGCCTCAAGTATTCAAGGCATTGGGATGTTGAAATGAGACAAAATGCGGCAGCAACTATGGATGATTATAAAGCCATGTATTTTACGGGTAGCTCAAAACCTTTTATTGGATTAAAATCATTAATTAAAAAAGAAATTAAAGGTGATTATGATATAGAGTTTACTTCAGCAGAAATGCGTGAGGATGCAGGTAGAGCAGCTGTTACCTATGAATTAGCCATGATAATTAAACAGCAAATTGATGAACAAAGAATAACCAACCCGAATGCGAAAATAAATTTTGTAGCCCATAGCATGGGGGTAGCATATGCAGCAGGAATGGTAAAGGCTTTACTCGAAGCCAAAGATGGTGAAGGTAACAATATTTTCAGTCCAAGTGATTTTGGCGAATCATGGTTGTTTGCAGGTTATCAATCAAACAGAGTAGATTACCCAATTGTAGGAACAGTAAATCAGCGAGCGCATGACAATGATAAGGTTGCAGGGAACGAGGAAATGAGAAATTATACAACTTTTCAAACTAAATCTTGGGGTAATGGAGAACTCAGTACTAAAGCACATGGTAGTGAAACTTTTTTGGAATATTTTGAAAAAACTGGTACAAGGCTTCCAGAAACCATTAGTAAAAATGGAGGAACCAGAAAAGAATCAAGTTCTAAATCTAATGATAAAGGGGGCAAGGGTGGCGATAAAACATCTAGGCCACCTATTAGAAATGTTAGGAATATGTAATTAAATCATTCAAGCAGTAATTAAATCCCCATGAATATCCTAAAAATTAATAAATTCCTAATTATAGTAACCCTCGCTTTATACTCATGTAGTAATTACATGTATCAAAATACATCTACTAAATATGAATACGAGTATGAATTTGAGAAATATGAACCCTATTTGAGTATAGATTCTGTATATAAAACTAAAGAAGATAAATTGAAATTTGAGGAACTGAAAGCACAATGTATTAAAGTAATACTGGATACCACTAATTGTTTTCTAGAGCGTAGATTGAAAGGATCATATGTGTATATAAACTTATCAATTGAAAACATATTACATAATGAAAATTATGATAGTTTGGTGGTTTTATTTGTAATTGATTGGGCGTTATTTAGCAGCGATTATAAAAAGGGGAAAATACCAAAGCGAACTATTATTGAGTCTAAGCCAATGCGCGTAATTGTTGATAAAAATGGTAAGTGGAATTTTGTATGTACACCAATTGTTTATGGCAACGATGGAAGTCCATATTCAGAAGAAATGTTAAAAAGTGTAAAAACTTCAATGAAACGAACAATAATAAGATGTAGTTATTTTAAAAAGGATTTAACGCCAGACCCTACATTTTTTTATCGCATTTTTACCAACCCAAATATTTTTATTCCCGATCCCAAAAATGATGGGTTTCCACTAAATTAATATTATAATTAAGAACAAAGAAAATTATAATTTGCAAACAATTAGTAATCTAAGCCAATGCTAAAACCATCTTTTCATAAACGCTACGAATTAAGCAACCATGCTTCGACTTCGCTCAGCACAGGTGCTTCGATTTCACTCAGCACGTGCCTAGGCAATGTACTAGCAGTAATTAGCGATAGGAAATTGTTGGTATACGATGGAGATAGCTTTTTATACAATATAGCTGATGTAACCAATGCCACAGATTACAGCCCTTTTGGAGCACCTTTACCAGGAAGAGTTTATAACACCCCAACCAACATTACAAGTGATACTACTGCATGGATAAAGGGCTGGGAGCCATCCACAGTTAGCACTAGTTATGTGGGCAATAGGTTAAAAGTAGATGTAAGCACCCTTTGGGCAGGTATAAGGCGCAGCATAAAAACCGTACCTGGGCATAATTATGTATTTAAAACCACCGTAGATTTACACACCGCCGGCAGTGTTTACATTTTTGCGCGCAGAATGAGCCCCAACAATACCAGTGGTAATATAAAGGTAATTCACACCAGTGTGAGTGGAACCTACGAAGTACACTTTACCGCATTAGATACCATAACCTACCTCCACGTAGAAGAAGGCGGAAGCTATACAAGTGGAACCGTAACTTTCTACTTAGAAAACACCCTTGTGCAAGATAAGCAATTGGGTGGGAAAAGTT
This sequence comes from Bacteroidota bacterium, assembly GCA_030699355.1. Lineage (GTDB taxonomy): Bacteria > Bacteroidota > Bacteroidia > UKL13-3 > UKL13-3 > B1. Next base: position 2,586 of record JAUYMZ010000314.1, read on the forward strand.
ATAGATTCGGCTTCAATGGACAAGAAAAAGATGATGAAGTCTCAGGTGCTGGAAATACTATGACTGCCGAGTTTTGGGAGTATGATACTAGGTTGGGTAGAAGGTGGAATTGTGACCCAGTAGATAAACCTTGGATGTCATCATATCATGCGTTTAGTAATAAGCCGGTTCTTAATATTGATCCAAATGGTGCAAATGATGGACATTATGTGGATGAAGAGACTGGAAAATATTTAGGCGAAGATGGCGCAGACAATGAAGATGTTAGGGTAATAAAGAAAAGTGAATTTGAAAAAGTAAATGATCCAAAAAGCGAAGAAGGAACCAAACAACTTGAAAATAAATCTAATCTCCTATCTGAACACAATCAAGGTATCAGAATTTCTGAGGATACTTGGAAATCGATTGAGTCGAATGGAGGCTCAAGGCTAACGCCATGGCTAACTAATAATAGTGATTTTCAAGTGTTTTTTAAACCTGAAGGCCCTGGAACTTCGATACCAGTAAACGCCAATCAGGATGTTTATGCTCGTATTGATGGTGTGGCTGCACCACATTTAAAAAGTAACGAAGTTTTCAAAGCAACAGATTTCGTAAGAGTTACAATTGATAATAAAAGTTTAAACTGGAACAGTACTGGTTCAAGAAGTTTTGGTACACAACTATTAGATGGGGGGTGGAAAAATGAAACATGGTTAAATACAATCACAGCTGACCAAGTCTTTTTTATAAATTCAAATATGGAAAGAACAAGTTATAGAAAAACAGCAGATCATAACTGGATTAATCTTTATAAATCTTCAGGAATAAAAGATGCTGATAAATATAAAGTATCTCATTCTATTGAACGCTAAACTAATGGGTATAAAATTTTTGAATATAAAAAAACAATCTAAAAAGTACATTTTGTTACTTTTCCTATACTATCCATGGTTGGATCTATTACTTTTTTATTCATTTGTTTTAAGAGCATTTATTATGATTGGGGAAATTCCTTCGTATAATAACCCTGATCCGAATAGTTTAGGCATGGAAACTCATCAAATGCTAATTTATTCCTCTGGGGATATTTTACCAATCTCTTTAATGGTACTAATTTTTTGTTTTTTCAATAGGAAAAGGATGAATTATTTTTCCAATAAGCATTTTTTAATATCATTTATTTCTTTTATTTTAGTTGTCTTAACATTTATTTCGCCTTTATCTACTTGGTTTGCGGATTAGTTGTTTTAAGTACAATTAATTTAAAAATCAAGTTAAAAAATCATAATAGTTATAGTTTTAATTAAGTGAATCAAAAATTACTTTTTGGAATCAAAATACCTAAATATAGTAGACAAGAATCCAATAAATTGTGATTTTAATTCAATGATGAAAAATGATTTACATGGGTTCATTAGGAAAGAGAAATTCTTTGAAAAGTACTGTTAACACTGGCTTCCATATTAGTATAGGCTGCACAGGGGTCTATAGATTCGGGTTCAACGGGCAAGAGAAAGATGACGAGGTCTCAGGTGTCGGAAATACTATGAGTGCAGAGTTTTGGGAGTATGATACTAGGTTGGGTAGAAGGTGGAATCAGGATCCTATTGTGAAACCTAATGAAAGTCCATATTTATGTTTTGGAGGGAATCCTATTTTCCATAATGACCCTGATGGTGATGATTATGGAATTACGACAAAGAAAGATAAAGACGGGAAAATTACGAACATCAAAGTTTCTGCAAAAATTTATATACAAGGAGATGGTGCGAGTACTGACAGAGCTAAAGAACTTACAAAAGCTGCACAGGAAACATACAAGACAAAAACGGTTGACGGTGTAGAAGTTAGTTTTGATATTCAGTACGTATATGACCCTAAAAAGAAAGCAGAAGATCTTAATTCGAAGCTTGGGGAAAATTTACTCACATTTAATAAAAAAGAAGAACAAAGCGATGCAAGTAGTCGCTCTCATGTTAATGGGTATATGTATCCTGGACGCCCTCAAGAATATACTGGCAATACAGGTACAGTATATAGTTCAGGTAAAACAAACTATACTATTTTACATGAAAGTTTGCATTTGACTGGATTGTCTGATAGGTATACCGGAAGTGGGGCAAACAAAGGATATGAGAAAGATATTATGGGAGCCTGGGGGCAAATGACTCTTAAAACTTCCCATTACAGAAATATTATTGAATATACACAGAACCAACACAAACTGTTAACGCCAACTTACCCGAACTTAAAATACATTTATTCCAATCAAACATTGGATTTAAAATACGAAGGCGGGAAATCAAAACTAAAGAGATAAGCAAATGAAAATCATATATTTTCTTATTCCAATTATTCTATTATTGTTCTCTTGTAATAACCATCCTCAAAATAAAGGAGAAGATAAAACGCAAGAAGTAACGGATGTGAGAAATTTACAAGGTAACGCCTTTGTTTTTACTGAGTTAGAGCCTCATAATAATAGGGTATACGTTATTCCTGCGAATGAAAAAGATAGTAATGCTTTTAAAAGAAAGAATGTGGTCGATGCTATTAAAGGTAAAATCTGCATACAATTAAACATTGGTTGCTTTTCCAATTTCTATAGTGATGTAAATAAAAGAATAATGGCATATAAAGCGTGTAACCTTCCGTATGATTCTATGTTTTACTCAAAGGCATTTATTCACTATAAAAATTATACTGAAGTTTTAATACGCCCAACAGATGAGGCTGGAAAGTCAATAAAATTAAGGCGGGAAGATAGCTGTAATACAAAAGTGATAACAGAAACGGACTCTTCTTCATTTAATATTTTTCATATCTATCAATGAAGTAAAAGCCCCGAATTAATCGGGGCTTTTACTTTTTACAGCTTCACTTTACCGTCTAACAAATCCTTCATTCGTTTTTTGGTAAGCATTGAGTTAATGATTTTAACCAGTGCATTTTTTTCGTCCTCGTCAAGTTGGTTAATCAACATCAGCTGTTCGTTTAGTTCGTGGTTTTGAAGCTCTACCACGCTGTTTTCTTCATCGTTTAAAAGGTTGTCGGCACTTACGGCAAACACTTTCATCAATCGTTGCACAATATCAATAGAGGGTAGTAAATGACCGTTTTCCATTTTAGATAAGTGGGTAACGTGTATTTGTCGCATATCTGCCAACTCCTGTTGGTTCATGTCCGAAGCTTTGCGTAATGCTTTTATTTTTTCGTTAAACTTCATGCTGTAGAGTTCTATTGGCTTATATCTTT
>JAUYMZ010000316.1 GCA_030699355.1 Bacteroidota bacterium
TAAGATAAAGTTCAATTTGGACATTTATTGGGATTTAAATCCAAAATACCTCTAACTCCATTGCTGAATTTTTAATTTTAAGTCCTTAGCCTTAATTACGTTTCCGGATTTTGCATCAGCAATAGACTGTTCTATTTCTGATTTAAACTTTTCTAAATTCATTGATGAAAAATCATTTTGAGAAGAACTAGACTTATATTCATTTAAAAAATTTTCTAAACCAATTAACACATCTTCATTTTGAAGTTTAACAAGTTCTTGTATGAAAATTAATTTACGTGTCTCAATATTCATATTTATACTTTTTAAAGACAAAAATAAGTTTTTAAACCATTACTGTCCGGAGAAATCTTACTACATACAATGAGGTCCTTCGCTCCACTGCGTTACGCTCAGGATGACAATATTTTAGTTGTTAGGGCATTGGTTTTATTGGTGGCTTCGCCGCCAATAAAACCAATGCCTTTAAAAACAAGTTAGTGCAAGTCTTTCTGAGCGGCAGCGAAGAATCTTATGCTTTTAACGCACAGCAATGTTTTTAAACTAAATAATTATATGATAAAATTATTCAAAAAACCCTAAGGAATAATTTTAAGCTCAGTTTTGGCGGCATTGCCAGTTACTGTTGGGTTATACATATTTTCTAATTGAACAGGTAAGATTGAAAAATTACCAGCAAAACGTGGCTCTAGCTTAATAGAAAAATTGTAATTGCCAGCCCTAAATTTTCTATAAAAAAGAATGATTCTGTCTTTGTGGTATTCTACCTCATCTGCCCCAAAAGTATTTCCTTTATTGGCATAGCTGCAAGCAGCCGGAATAGGAATTTGAACCATTATAAACTCTTGATTTTGGAGGTTATTAAGCGCAACTTCATACGTACAAACTTGGTTGAGGTGCAGGCTATTTACCACTGCATTATTTTGCCTAAAATGGGTTTTTATCTTTACATAGCTCGAATCAATATTGGGTTCAGCCACAAACATTTTTCTATGCAAATAAACCCAAGTTTTGGGCCCTCTTTTAATTAAAGCAAAGGAGGCATTATTGGGCAACACCACCTTTATGGGAAACTTTTTACCCAAGTCTTTTCCGTTTAATTGCAGCGAAGGAAAGAGTCCGTTTTTATCTAATTTTGCCAAATCTTTGGCCATGGCTTGCAATACCATGGCAGACTCTAATGTGTTTCTATTTTGGTAGCTGCTAAAGTTTAACTCGTTAAAATAATACATTCTTAATCCGGCCAAAAAACTAGAATCGGCGTGGGCATTTTTTAACACCTCGTAGGCCAATAAACCAAACCCATGTTTGTTTTGATAGATATTGGTATAAGGAATATCCCAATAAATACCGCCGTCTGAAGTCCTTTTTACGCCCTCGTACAAGAAGCCTGCAAAATAGGGTAAGTTTAGTTTTTGCTTAATATGGGTAAGTAAAAGTCGCTCATAAAGGCCCAGGTTTTCTTCTTTAAATTCTTCTAAAAGAACCTCGTACTTCAGCTCTTTTCTAGCTTCTGCTAAGAGGTGTATAGCACGTAATTTATTAAGGCCAACTAAAGACTGTAAGTTATCAGAGAAATACGAAACACCTTTCTCCAATGCCCTGTTTTTATAGCCCATTTTAGAGGCGTCTATCAGTGATTTAAGCACATAATAGCTCAGCCAAATTTCTCCGGCTGATCTGCTAAACCAACCAAAAGTGCCATTGCTTAATTGCATAGAAGCCAATCGGTTCAAACAGAGCTGTATCATAGATTCGTTGGTAAATGAATCGCCCAACAAATTACACACTGATTTTTCAACTAATAATGCGTTTAATTTTGAGGCGGTTTGCTCTGTGCAGCCATGCCTATATTCTTGCAAACGCTGCATTTCTTGTCGTAATAATTGCGTTATGGAGTTTACCACACTCAAAGCATATTGTCCGGATGATTGGGTAGTAAAACGCAAGGTACTATCGCCCGTTAACAAATAATATTCATACGTATTTTGCTCCATGCCATTTGGAAAAACAGGCAACAAATACCGCTCTCCATCGGCGTAATGAATGTTTGTTTTTAATTGATAAGAGAAAGCTAAAGTATCTAAATCTTTGGGCTGAACCCAAACTTGCTCTTGTTTTCCTTGATTCACAAATCCGCTATCTATTTGCAGTAAACTATCTTTTTGGAAAAAGTTGGTTTGTATAAAAAGAGAATCACCGGTATAGTTATTTACCTTACCTTTTATATAAAATCTATCTCCTTGCAAGGCAAAAGAAGGAATAAACAAATTTGCCGAAAGTGGCCTATAAGAATAGACTACTTGTTTATGCACCCTTGTATCTAAGCGCTCGTTCATGGCAATAAAATAATTATCCCAGCGGGTTATGTTATCTGGAAAGGTGATAGTAACATGGGCTTCACCTTCCTTATTTGTTACCAAGTTGGGCACCCAAAAGGCATAATCTCTAAACACGGAGCGCGTTTGAGTGTTGGGTTGGTTTTGAGCCAATTGATATAATTTGGCCTTTTGCTCATTCTCAAAAGAAACTTTATCGGGTAAACTTACAATGCTTATATTATCTATTGCATTTTGAGGCAAATTACGAACAGACTCTTGCACCCTTACGCCATCTATGTAATAAGAAGTTCCATCTGCCCTACCTACCATAGAATTAACAGAATGTACACTTCTAGTTGCAAGTGCCATCACCTCTTTACTTGTTTTAACATCACCACGCACCCCTCCAGGTTCTACTAATGCTTTACGGTATTGTACTACCACCTCTTGCAAAGAACTACCTTCACTTGCTTGCATGGTAAAGTTTATAAACTTAACCATATCTTTTTCTACGCCTATGTTTTGAATGATGCTACCTGAATAACCAATATAGGTTGATTTTAAATGATACATGCCAGGCGATATATTTTTAAAGATAAATGCCCCATCCTCATCACTCATGGTTGAAGCAATTGTTTTGCCGTTTTGTGTAATAGAAATGCTAACAAATTCAAGAGCGCGTTTGGTATTGGCATCAGCCACGCGACCTTTTACAATGCCTGTGCCATTGATATATGACTGTGAATTTCCTTCCGATTGATTTTTATCTAAATCAGACATTTTAGCCTTGCCAAAATAAACAGTAGGGTTTGATTGCCCTGTTTGTGCAGAAAATCCACAAGGTTGCAAGCGAATATTAAAATGATGCAACTTGTTTTTTTGAAGGCTAATTTTATGAATAATGGTAATACAAGAACCAAAACGTGTTAAACGAATTTGATAATTACCTGATGGAATATCCCTAATTAAAAACCCTCCCGTGGCATCAGAAAACGAAATACCTATTACCTTGCCTGCTTGCTCTAAACTTATGATAACATTGGGCAAAATCTCTCCAAATTGATTAAACACAAAGCCAGATAAAATAGGATTGCTTTCTGCCGAAGCACTTATTTGTACAGGAATCCTTTCGCGCACTTCTACATAATCTTCTTTGCGATAATTTACCATAACCGATTCTCTGAGCTTATATATCTCTTGCAATTGTTTAGCTTTTAATTGAATGGCATTTAATACCGTGCAAGGAAGATTAAAATCGAGGGAATCTAATCGCAAAAGACTTACTCCATTTTCTTTTACTTCGAAGTTCTTTAAATAAAATACGGTGTTGTTTTCAGAAACAAAATAACAATCGTACATGCCTGGATATAGATATATTTCTGCTTGATGCGCATATTTATCTAGGTTGGGATTTAACTCACTTTTAAACACATCTAATACGTGAAAAAACAAGATATCTTTTAATCCAACTTGATAAATGCCATTTAATTGTAACTTGGTTAAATTGGCTGTTTTACTTTCTGTTGGACTATACCTGTAATTGGTTAAGCAAGATTCTGAACGCAATGCCTTTTCTTTAAGTTGATTATTTGTTGCCACTTGAATTTGCTGGTTCTGTATGGGTAATTGCTGGTATACAAGCGTATCAAAAAACGAGTTAAAGGTATAATCATAATTCCTAAAAAAGCCAAACCCGAAATAAAAAACCTCCTCGTCTATTTTCTCTTCTGGCAGTACTTTGCCGTTAAAAAATAGATAGTGTCGACTTGGATCAAACAGAAATTTTTGAATGTGCCTATTTTGATAAAAAACCTGAATGGTATCTTCTACAAAAAAACCAAAAGAAGCGAGTGTGCGTGTTTCATTCTCTACAAACAAAGATTGAACAGAAAAAGCTTGGTTATACCTTTTGGTGCCTTGCACAAACTCCAAATTTTTGAATGATTGGGCAGATTGTTGCGACTTAAAAGTTAATACATGCGCCTTCATTTTTTTGAGCTCTGAATCGCTAAAGGCTTGTTGATAGACACTGGGCATTTTGATAATTTGATTGGGCAAGCAAAGCGTATCAAAACTAAAAACATACCTAAAACTATCGCTTACCAGAAAATCCGAAATGAGGTAGGAAGCAGTTTTTGTTCTTAAATAAATGTTGTTTTTTCCTGCTGCAATAGGACAAGCTCTTGGTAAATTTTGATTATTTTGCACATAAACAGGATTGCCATTTACCTCTACATAATATACTTCAATGCGCCTCCCATTTCCAACTACCATGGGCACAAATTCCGACTGTGGTTTCTGCATTTTAGTGGCATGAACCAAAAACAATTCATTGGGATAACGTAAGCGATAATCGCCCATTTTTCTTAATCCAGTTTTAAGTAATAAATCATAGGTAGGACTATAAATAAATTTAGCTTGCCCAAAGGCAGGATAAGCCGTTACAGTTGTTCTTTCTGCCAAGTAAACCAAACTTTTTTCATCGCCATAATAGGGCAAATAAGGTGGGTTATAATTGTCAAATTGGCCGTTTATTCCAAAAGAAGTTAGGTTAACATCTTCTTGTGGTTGCCTATTTGCGTTCAGCACCAAAATATCTAAAGGAATGCTTTGTCCGGGATAAATTTGCGCGGGCAAATTGGTTTTAATGGTTAGCTCTTTTTCTTTAAAAGTAAATACTGCTTCATCGTGCCAAATATTACCTTGATACAACCACGAATAAATTACATTGTAAGAAAAAAACGAAGTATCTGCTTGTGCAAAGTTGAGTTGTTTGGTTTTGCCAGTTGTTAGCAAAACATCGCCCCGATATATGCGATAATAAAACTCAAAATGATTGGGATTTTCTGAATAAATAAAAACACTATCGTGGGTTCTTTTTCCAGATATAGACCCATTCAGATTTTGATTAGGCAAGTTCAACACCTGCAAAATATTCCCAAGGGAATCTCTTAATATATAGGCATTCACATTTTGTTGAATGTGCCCAGTAAAAGGCAATAATATGGTATCTTTTTGAATGAGCGTATTATTTAACAATCCTTCCAGTATGGCCTTGCAAGGTGTTATTTCTCCGGCTTGAACCAAAGATGCTTTAAGCTTATGGTCTGCAAAATCAAAAGAATAATAGGCAGGCTGCTGACTAATCTCTAATTCAAAACCCTTTTTATCTAGTTCACCCGCCGAGTTGCTAAAACTTATTTCGGCCATAAGTCTCATATCTAAAGGTGGTAATTCGGTTAAAGGAATAAGTATTTCATTGGCAGTAGATATATCCAATAAGATTTCTTTTTCGTATAAATTAGTATACCAATCATTAGAAATAAACTGCAACTTTTGGTAAACTTTAGTATAAGATAAAAGTTTTATTTGCAGTTTCACTTTAGCATCTGTTATAGGCAAATTATTGGCATCGCGGGCACTCAAAAAAAATCGAATTTGCTCTCCACCATAATATTTAGTTTTTTCGGGCTGAACCGAATAAGTACTGTTGCGCAAAACATAATCTTCAATGGTAAATTGGGTAGATTTTAAAACAAGTCCGCCGCGTTCTTCAAATACAAGTGAATACGATTTGTCAATTTTTAAACTATCGGGTAACTTAAATTGAAACACATAAGCTCCTTTGGTTTGGGGTTTTATTTTACCCAACAATAATTTTTGTTGCGGCGCATAGCTGGGAACAAGGTATAAATTTAAAGGAGCGGTATAAGCAACACCCATTCCATTTAAGATAAAAGCTTTTAACTTCACACTGTCTTTAGGGAAATATTTAGGTTGGTTCAGCATAAAATAACCATGCGACACAACAGGATTGGATGATTGTGAAGAGGAGTTGGTAATAGGGTATGATTTGTAATCTTTGCTTATTTCACCAAAGCTAAAGGCTTGGCCTTTGCGCATGTAAAAATGCCTTACTTTCTTACTCCGCGCTAAGGGATAACAATTGCATAGCGTATCATAATAAACCCGTTTATTATCTGCTAAGAATAAAATAGTTGGATCAGGCAAATAAGTGCTATCTAATAAAAACACCTGAACCACTCCATTAAAAGCCTTTACTCGAATGCTCGTTAATGGAATGTAAATTACCTCGTATTTTATATGGGGTTCAAAATAAGATGCCAACACATAATAGCCCGGGGCAAGAGAGGGTCTTTGCACCAAGAAACTATCCAACTTATTATAAAATACTGGCGTTTTGCCCTGAAAGAAATAATTTGCTGCTTGCGTAGAATCTAAAGAATAAATGTAGGTATAATTTTCTTTAGCAGAAAAACTAAACTCTTGCGCTTGCATGGCCAAACTTAGCAGCAAACCTATCACCAAACTCATAATGCGATTCATAACAGAGCAAATTAAAGGTAAAAGAAACAACTATATAGGAGTCAGCAAAAATAGTTGCTAGGTTCACACAAAAATAAGAGCTAGCATAAAGCCAACAGAAGATAAACTATGATGCCAAGAAGCCAATGGCGCTAACAAAAACCGCTTGTATTAAACAAATACAAGCTGATTTTTGTCGTCTAAAATTAATTGAACCTGCGAATCTTTTTTAATTTTACCACTGAGAATTTCTTTCGATAACTCATTTAAAATTTTGCGTTGCAATACCCGCTTAAGCGGCCTTGCCCCATATTGTGGGTCGTAACCCAATTGAGCCAACCAATCTAACGCCTCATCTGTTGCGGTAAATAGAATATCTTGGTCGGCCAACTTGGCTGTAATATCTTTGAGCTGAATATTTACGATGCTGCGTACATCCTCGCGGGTAAGCGGTGTAAACATAATCACATCATCTATTCTATTTAAGAACTCTGGCCTAATGCTGCGCTTTAATAAATCCATCACATTTACTTTGGCTTCTGCCATTAACTCATCTTTGTTTGAATCGTTGTAGAGGTCGAACTTTTCTTGAATTAAGTGCGAACCAATATTGGATGTCATGATGATAATGGTATTTTTAAAATTGGCCATTCTACCTTTGTTATCGGTTAACCTACCATCATCTAAAACTTGCAACAAAATATTAAACACATCTGGATGGGCTTTTTCAATTTCATCCAACAAAACTACGCTGTATGGCCTTCTGCGAATGGCCTCTGTAAGCTGTCCGCTTTCTTCGTAACCCACATATCCTGGAGGCGCACCAATTAAACGCGAAACCGTATGTTTTTCTTGGTACTCGCTCATATCAATGCGCACCAAAGCATTTTCTTGGTTAAACAAATATTCGGCTAAGGCTTTGGCTAATTCTGTTTTTCCTACGCCGGTTGTTCCCAAGAATATAAATGAACCAATAGGGCGTTTTGGATCAGACAGTCCTGCCCTATTTCTTCTAATGGCATCGCTAATGGCAACAATGGCCTCTTCCTGACCCACCACTCGTTTGTGCAATTCGGCTTCAAGATTCAGCAATTTTTCGCGCTCACTTTGCAACATGCGCGTAACCGGAACGCCTGTCCAACGGCTAACCACATCTGCAATATCTTCGCTATCTACCTCCTCTTTCACCATCGCCTTATCGGCTTGTTGTACTTGCAATTTTTCCTTTAATTCTATCACCTTAGCCTCGGCATCTTTAATTCTACCGTATCGTATTTCGGCTACTTTTCCAAAATCGCCAGCGCGTTCTGCTTGTTCGGCTTCTACCTTTAAATTTTCAATCTCTTGCTTAGCCGTTTGAATGGCTTCTACAATAATTTTTTCGCTCTGCCAAACTGCTTTTAAGGTATTTCTTTCACTTTGCAAGTTGGCAATAACTTCGCCAAGTTCTTTCACTTTAGCATCATCACCTTCCCGTTTAATGGCTTCCTTTTCAATCTCCAATTGCATTATTTTTCTATCGAGCTGATCCAACTCTTCTGGAACAGAATCTATTTCGAGACGCAATTTAGAGGCTGCCTCATCCATTAAATCAATGGCTTTATCTGGTAAAAATCTATCCGAAATATAGCGTTGCGAAAGCTCTACTGCCGCAATAATAGCTTCATCTTTTATACGCACTTTGTGGTGCACTTCATACTTTTCTTTTAAGCCACGTAAAATAGAAATGGCCGATTCTGTATCTGGCTCCTCAACA
>JAUYMZ010000327.1 GCA_030699355.1 Bacteroidota bacterium
GGCGGTTGGTTACAACCCGATCCATTAATGCAGCACCCCTCACCGTATTTGGCTTTGAGTAATAACCCGGTTTCGTATACGGATCCTTCGGGGTTGTGGGACTTGGCAGAGTTTGTGGTAACAGATAAAAGGCTATACCCAAATTGGAGTGATTTTAACAATGTCACAGACCCATTTGATAGAGCTTCCATACAGGCTGATTTGGTATATGATAACGGTGGAAAATACCGTAAAAATGGAGAGGCTTATGGGGAGAAAGCATCGAGATATATAGAGAATCAAAGGAATAGTGCAAATGTTAACTACTCTGGAGAGGCGGGAGCTATGCTTAAGGGGTGGACAATCTCCCTAGAAAAGCATTTTAATGGCGGATTAGGTACAGTTGGCGTTGCAGTGCAGGGTTATAAAAAAATTTCTAATGATACAAAAAGGCACTATGCCTATAAACTCTCTAAAATGACAGGCGTTAAATCTGGAAAAATATTCCAAGGAGCGAAGGGCTTTGTGAATAGCACAGGAAAAATGGCAAGTAAACTTGGACCAGTTGGAACGGTTTTGGGTGTTGGAGTTGCAAGTTATGAAATAGGCACTGGTACCTGGGATGCTCATACTGCTGTAAATATTGGACTGATGTTGGGTGCTGCTGCTGCTACATTCGTTGGTGCACCAGCAGTATTAACGGGTATTGCTGTTTATGGAGTTGGTGATTATTTCTTTGACTTTGGCGGTAAAATAGACAGAAATGTAGGTAGAAATTCAAAAGTATGGTGATCGTAATTATGAATAAAATACTGTTGTATAATTACAGTTTATCTGTTTGGTTTGCTGGGAAAAAAAAGAAACATTTATTCAATAAGGCAACGTGGTTTTTCTTTTCAAGTGAACTTTTTTGTATTACAGTTTCAGCTGTAATGTTTATACTGTCCTTGATTGAATTTAAGTTATCAGGATTAATGTTATTGGTGTTATTCCTATTAATTTGGCTAATTACCTTTTATGGTATTAAAGGTTGGGTATTAGAACAATTAAAAATAAAAAAAACAGAATACAACTATAAATTAGTTTCCAAGCTATGGCTATATAGGCTCATTGGTATATTACTTTATTTTGGAAGTGCATATTTTTTCCTACTAATTGGCATTCTGACTTTCCAAGGATATTTAAATCGTTAACTGAACGTTGGAGGCTTTAATTATAGCATGTATTTTGAGATATAATTTTTTTATCAAAACGGTGCTTTAATAGTAGAAGATTTCAAAACTTGAGACGTTTTCTAAAATTCCCCCTTCAAACAAAAAGATTTTTCGCTCCACTTCGTTGCGCTCAAAATGACAATGTTTTTAGGTGTAAATGCGGGGTTGATATTGGCAGCAAAGCTGCCAATATCAACCCCGCCTTAAAAATGCGTGAATGCCGGTCATTCCGACCGCAG
>JAUYMZ010000336.1 GCA_030699355.1 Bacteroidota bacterium
CGCTGAAGATCTAAAATGTTGTCATCCTGAGCGTAACGCAGTGGAGCGAAGGACCTCTTTGTATGTAGTAAGATTTCCCCGGACAGCAATAATTATCAAATTTCATCAAAATACTGTTTTTAAAAATTACTAGCACTTGGATAAAAAAATAGTATCTTGCTTGTAAATTTCAAAGCATGAGAAAAAATCTACTTATCCTTATATTTTCTATTTTATTTTACACCACAAGCTTTGCACAAGCTCAACTTTCGCCAGCTACCAAGCGCTTTTTATTTGATTATAAAAATGAACTTAAGGTGCTGCATAAAAGTAGTTTTTCATTATCACCTGGCTTTATAGACGAGTATGCCTTATATGCTAAATCAAATCAATATTATATTGGCGCATTGCTTTGGGTTCAGCCAGAATTAGTTGACCTAACTCTACTAAAATCTTTGGGTTTAAGGCAAATAAAAAAGGCTGGCAACGTTTATTCTATTCGCTTGCCTATTCAAAATCTAGAAGTATTAAGCAGCTTAAAAGGCATCAAATTAATTGATATTGGCGATTGCCATACACCCGATTTAAAAGACGTACTTAGAAGTACTCGTGCCGATAGTGCCCACAGAGGACTAGGCGATTTAACAGCAGCCTATTCTGGCAAAAATGTAGTGGTGGCCATTATAGATTGGGGATTTGACTATACCCACCCTATGTTTTATGATAGTACTTTAGCCAATTATAGAGTGGTAAGGGCTTGGGATCAAAATAAAATGGCTGGCACGCCACCTGCTGGCTACGATTTTGGAACCGCATACGAAAGCAAAGAAGCCTTATTAGCTGCCAAGGAAGATACTTTATATGTCTTTGGTCCGGGCTCGCATGGAACACATGTAGCAGGAATTGCCGGTGGTGCTGGCGCAAGAACACCCCACATAGGCGTTGCTTTAAACAGCGATTTAATTTTTATCTCACTAAGAAGAGATGCTCCCTCCTTAATTGATGCTTATTCTTATATTGAAAGCTATGCTAAATCGGTTAAAAAACCTTTTGTGATAAACATGAGTTTTGGAAACCATTTAGGTCCGCATGATGGCACAACACTTGAAAATATTGGCATAGATGCATTTGCAGGAAAAGGCAAGATAATTGTGGCATCGGCAGGCAATAATGGAACCAATAACTTTCATATAAAACATAACTTTAGCAATGAAAAGGATACCTTAAAAACAGTAGTTTCATTTACTGCTATGACAAACTATTTTGGACAAACCTTGTCTATGTGGGGTTCTGCCAACTCTTCCTTTTCGGTCCGATTTCACTTAGTAAATCCAGACAATACAACAGCGCTTAGCAGCAAATGGTATCAAAGTGCACAGGAGCCTGTGCTTAC
>JAUYMZ010000345.1 GCA_030699355.1 Bacteroidota bacterium
CTGATGAAACAGATGTGAAATTATGGGAGTTTCCTTTTCATGAGAGCATAGTGCCGCTGCTCGACCAATGTTTTTTTAAAAATTTGCAAAACAGCAATAGTCAGAGAAGCACTTATTTTAACTTTGATTTAATTACATTTAAGCCCCTACAAATAGGCATCCCCAACAAAAGTGGAATGAAGCTTTGGCTCAATCCATGTTTGCGTGAAGGAGAAGAAAGCAACTTGGATTTTTCGATTAACATCACCCATAAGAAACCCCAAGAAACACGAGCAGATATTGGTTCAGACCGATTGGCTTATATTTTACCCGAACGAATATTTAAGCCATTTAGCGCACAACAAAAACAGGTGTTGGCACATTTTACGGTGCCTTATTTATCTTATACAGCTGAAGGAATAAACTTTGAAAACGCTACATCTATTTGCATGGATGATGCCTATGTTTTATCAAGTAATTATGTATTAAAAATGGATACCTTTTCTTTACTAGATATTGCACCTAATCCTAGGCATTCAGAAACGCAGTACCTAACATTTTATGGTTATCATTTGATTGGGAAAGATATTGTAAAAGCGCTGGGGAATGACCCTATTTTGATGCATGAAGGGAAAGGTAACATGCAAATTTTATATAATAAGAAATCAATACCAGCCAAGGTTTCGGAGCTTTTAGTGGCCAATAAAGTTATTGCTGGATTTTTAACTATTGAAAATGTGCAAGTGAAAGATGCTAGCTTATTTTATATGGATGGCAATACCCAAATAGTGATAGATGAAAAAGCTTTATATCAACAAATGAAACAAGATGGTTTTAGCAAAGTATTGGGGCAGTACAATCCCGAAAGAAAGGTATTAGAGATTTTATTTTATATCCATAAACCATAGTCGCATGTTAAAAAGAATATTTTTTGTTTGCCTGGCCATACTTGTATTTACAAGGGTTTATGGCAATAATAAACCAGAGCGCGTTTTAGATTTGCAAGGAAATAGGCAAATTGATTTTAAAACCTTGCAACAATCTCTTGATAAATCGCCCTATAATAAGTTTGAAAGAATTTACATCAATTATCCTGCTTTAGATGCTAAAAATACTGGGGTTGCGGTAAAAGCTATCAATGATTTTATGTATAAAAAGGCCTTTTTAGAAATGGAAACTGAGGCTTTTAAATTTGAGTTTTTACCTTTTGCCTACGGTGCATTGGCAAGTACTTTGGGTAAAAATTACCCAGATAATTATGCCTATTATTCTGCCAATATGGGTATTCCAACCATACAAGAAGTAGCTCCTAAAATCTTGTTTGTATCGGGTGATGTATTGTGTTACCAAGTTTTATTTGAATTCTATTTTGAACCTCATTCAAACTATAAATTAGATGGATATTCTTTTGTAAAAACCTACTATTTGCAGCTATCCACGGGCAAAGAAATTCCTTTATTAAACTTGTTTGAACCCACACAAAGGAAAGCTTTACAAGATTTATTGTCGAAGGAATTGAACCAAATTTTAAAAGCTAATAAGCAGTATTTAGCTAGCTTTATTTGGGATAAAGGCAGCGAATTGGGGAGGTATAATATTGATGATGATGAATATCTTGTGGAAGAGGAGGAAGGGGAGTCTCAATCTGCCCCAACAAAAAATAAAACTAAGTTGGCCACATTTACTACCCAAGATTTAAAGCAAACATTTTTGAACCTAAATCCTTTTTCGGCGCAGTTTATTCTGCCACCGTTTTATAGTTCTTTTGATGAAGGCAAACAATTGGGTGTGCTTATAACTATTCCGCTTGAGTCTTTTACTAAGTTATTGCTTAAGCCAAGTTTGTTGGGAAATTGGTTCAGCCAGAATAAACAGGCAAATATGGGTAAGCAACCTATAAATGTTTTGCAAAGACAACAAAACCATTTTACACAACATACCAATCCGCTCAGGCACCAGAGTAGTTTTGTAACTAAAGTAGCAAAGGGCACTAAAACGCAATCTTTGTATGCCGTAGAATTAATGGCCGCGGATAGTCAAAAATTGAGGCTGCAACGAACCGCCCATTATGATATGCAGGGTAGGCTTATTAAGTTGGTTTTTGGGGAGGGTAAAAACCCCGAAAGTTGGCACTATTTTGAATATGATTCCGCCGGAAATTTAGCCTCTGAAATACGTTATGCTTACAATCAAATTGAGGAGCAAAAAACGTTTACCTACAATGCTCAAAACTGTTTGGTGCAGGTAATGAGTTCTGAAAATGCTGAATTGCCAAGTATTACACAATATTTTTACCGTGATTCTTTTGTGTATGAATGTCCGCTAGTGCAGCTTTTTACCTCTATGGATAATTTTAAAGAAGGCAATGTAACCGTGTTTGCCCTAGATGCACATGGCAATATTAAAAGCCAATACGGTTTGAACCAAACGCCCAATTACATTTCAAAATACCAACAAGATAAGATTTTGGCGAGTTTTTCTCTGCAATACCCTAACCTAGATAACATGATTTACGCCTATGATAAAGAGGGTAATTTAGAAACGATAATTGGAGATAATGGCAGGCGTTTGCATATGTTTACTTATCAAAATAAGCATATTCAATCTTATACTCATTACGATTCGTATAGACCGCAGCAAAGGGTTGAATACGTTTTTGATAAAAATGATAATTTGGTTCAATACAAAGAGAAGGGTTCTTATGATGGGCGTTTTGCCGAATATATATTGCGGTATGAATTTTATGAATAGTGTTTTCTACTTATAAATAAAAAAGCCCCATCAATTTTTATTGATGGGGCTTTTTTATTGCAAATTACTTAATTATTGAACAACTATTTTTTGGGTGCTTGTTTGCCCATTGTTTTCTATTTGTATAAAATAAATGCCTTTAGGTAAAACGGTGTTTATATCAATTTTATTGATACCATGTAATAGGTTTTCTTTGTTATTATAAACTTCACTGCCTACAACATCCACTATTCTAATATTCGATTGGCTTTCTTCTGATGTGGTAATGTTAATGATAAACTTACCATCATTAGGATTAGGAGCAACTAGAACCTGATTGATTGTGCTACTTGAAAGTTCAACTGATACTATTTTACTCCACTCAAAACTACCGTCGAAATCTACCTGCTTTAGTCTGTAATATAAATTGCGGTTCTGTTTAAACATATTTACAGCATCTGCATCCATAAAACGATACGTGCTTTTAGCACTTGTGGTTCCTTTTCCTTTTACGTTACCAATGCTCTCAAAGTCTCTACCATTTACCGAGCGTTGTACTTCAAAATAATCGTTATTTACTTCGCTTGCTGTAGTCCAAATTACGGCAATATCGTTCTGAGTTTTATTTGCGCGTAAATCTACTAATTGCACCGGAACTGTGCTAGATGCCACTACTGTACCTGTATCTGTAAAGGTGCCACATTGGTTAGTAAATATGGCAATATACTGGTAGGTATCTGGTATGGTGTACGGACCAACAACAATGCTTGGCATAGTATCTATTGGTGAACCTAAGAAATACCAATTAAAGCCGGCCATAGATGCTGGAGAGGGTTGTGGTACTCCTGTGTTTGGAATGTTTGGATCTTGTCGGCCAGTAGCAGATTCTACTACCCAATTTGTAGCACTATTTACATCTGGACCTGTAAGTCTGATACCTGCACTTGATACGTTTGATGTTGCACCTGTCCAATCAGAACTTGTAACACCAGAAAGAGGAGGGAAGGTATATGCTCCAAAAGCAACGGCATCTACAATAGCACCACTTGAGTTTTTGATGATATATCCTCTAATATCTCCTGTTGAACTATGGGTAACGGTGTTTCCAGTGTGGTAATAAAAGTTGGTTGGACTAGGTACGCTGCTTCCCAATTGGCCTGTTGCAAGAATCATGGTTCCATTAGGACTAAACAAAGTACCTGTTGGGAAAGTAACTGTGTGTTGAAGGGTAGTGCCTGTCCATTCTTCCATAGTATAACCTGCCAAATCAGAATTAGGTACGCCCATTAATTCTACGTAGTCGTCTGCAAGCATATAGGCTGGCCAACCTGCTGTTGGTGCAGCTCCAGTAGCTAATCTCCAATGACAGATTTCGGTGAATTTAACTTCGCCACTAGAGAATAAAGGCGAGTTTGCAGTGAGTTTTACAGTGTCTAATGGACTGTTAACTACAGTATATCTTGGTGTAATAGCCAACATGGGTTTAACTTCAACACTTGAAATGTTTAAAAGCGTATCGTTTGTTGTGCTATTGTTTACGGCGTTAGGTCTTATATATGCACTAAGGTTATAAATACCTGGCACCGACATATTGATGGTATTTAAAGATAAATTTATTGATGCACCCATAGCCAAAGTTCCACTAAATACAATTATACTATCGGTGGTGTTTATTGGTCCGTTTACTTCATAAGCAATACTTAATGGGTCTACACTAAAGTCTATTGAACTGCCAATAGTATTTTGAATAGTGATAAAAAGAGAATCATTTGTGCTGTAACATACACTCGACCTTTTTAAGCTAGCATTTGTAATGGCTATATCACCAGATGTACCTGTAAATTCTATGGCACCTGCATCTGGTGTAGTAAGAGAACGAAGGAAACCTAAAGCATCCTCATTTACGCCAACATTGGCTCCAATATTATCGCAATTCATAGAAAGTGGTGTAAGGTTGCCAAGACTTGCATTAGCAAATACTGGATTAAAATCTACAGATGCAGAATCTTGTCCTGATGCTGTTCTCCAATCTGCTAAAGTAGCTCTGTTGGCTGTCCAATACCCAAGGTTATTTGTACCAGCAGTAGCACCCATGTGGTAAACATTATTATTGCTTACAAAACTTGCAGAAGTGGTGGTAACATAAATACAGAATTTAGCACCTGTGTTATTCCCAGATAAGCTTACTATATTATTTCTTACCTGAAAATTGTTTGGTGCAGTGCTAAAGAATAATCCTCTTCTTACCCCAGTGCTACTTGTATTTAAATCTACAGTATTATGGTAAAATTGCATTCTATCTACTGTTCCTAAAGTGTAAATTCCATAAACTAATCCGGTTGTTGTGCCTATATTATAAATTTGATTATTTATTATTTTTGATTCAAAACCCTGACTATTAACCGAGGTAGAAAAAGCAATACCATAAGTTGAACTTGCAGATGGTCCAGAGCTGTGTATTATATTTCCAATAAGCTGAATATTTCTGCCAGTTACTACATAAATGCCATAGTATATACTGGCTACACTGGCTCTACCTGCATCTCTGGTAATTTCATTGTTTTCTACTAATATAGTATCCGCATTACTGAGGTAAACACCGTAGTAATACTGATTAAGTAATTTGTTATTACGTATGATATGTCCGGTATTGCTAAGGTATGAGGCGTTTCCAAACATTACAATAGAGTAATATCCTCCATTAATAGTATTATTTTCTATAATAACGTTTTGGGCATTATTACCTGCAGTAGTGGCAGAGGTTGTACTTCCAGAAACAACGATACCTGCGTTGGTGGTGGCAGTTGAACTTGTACCCACATTTATGGTTGCATTACGGATGGTAATAAATTGTGATTGTCCGCCTAAATGGATACCAAATCCAGTTGCTCCGGTAAGAGTAACATTTAAACTATCCAAGGTAATAAACCTAGCATTGTTAAAGCTAATAACTGGCGATGCAGCACTGCTAACGGTGCTTCCATTTCCGTTTATCGTAACGGTGTTGGTGGCAGAAATACCTGGAATGTTTCCAAAAACTATGTTTTGGTTCAGGTTTAAGCCAGATGCTACATTTATGGTTATTGGTCCTGTTATACCTCTACAATTTAAGGCCGAAACTAAATCTGCGAGTGAATGAAAATTGGTTGCAGAAACAATACTTGAAGTATCAACCGTATAGGTACCAGATAAAGGTGTTGGATCGGTTATCACTTGCACAATGGTTGAGGTGTCAGACGTAGTTCCGCAAGTTACTACGCAGCTATACCAGTTGGTATTGGTTTGCGATTTCTGGAATATTCTGTTTGTGTCGTTTGTCATAGGTAAAAAGGTTCCTGGCATTCCGCTTGGCGAACTTAGCCATTGGTAACTTAATCCTGCATTAACAGAATCGTTGGCTAGGGATAAGGTAAAGTTTTGACTGGCACATGCAACAGATACAGAGCTTACAGCATTACCCGCGTGTGGAGTTACACAAGGAACTATAGATACCACATCAAAACCTAAATTAGCGCATCCTGTATTATAGGTTCCAGTGGTAGCTGTATAGGCCGCATACAATCTTTGGTTCCAACCGGTAGTGGCAATATTAGCAATACCATTTCCT
>JAUYMZ010000350.1 GCA_030699355.1 Bacteroidota bacterium
AAAACAGTTAACTTGGTTCAGGAAAGATGAAGAGATAAACTGGTTTAGTCCTGATAATAAAATAGATATAATTAATTTTATTCATTCTCAATTGCAGTGATTTTGAAGATAAAAAAAATGTATTTTCGCAGCCAATTTATAATTCATGGATTTTCTTGATTTGTTCCTTAAAGCATCCACTTGGCTGTCTTTAATAACCCTTACAATTATGGAAATTGTTTTGGGTATTGATAACGTTATTTTCATTTCTTTGGTAACCTCAAGGTTGCCTAAAGAACAACAAGCAAAAGCCAGAAAATTAGGTCTGTTTTTTGCTCTGTTTATCCGTGTAGTTTTGTTGGCATTTATAAGCTACATTGTAAAAGAACTAAAAGATCCTGTATTTTATTTACTCGACCACGGCATAAGTTGGCGAGATGTTATTTTATTAGCGGGTGGATTATTTTTAATATATAAGAGTACCATCGAAATTTTTGAATTATTAGAACATGCGGGTGAACACGCTAGCGATAAAGTGGTGCCTACATTTTGGAATGTTGTTTTTATGGTTATTTTAATTGATATTGTTTTTTCTTTTGATTCAATTATTACCGCCGTAGGTTTAGCTCAACACCTCCCAGTTATGGTATTGGCAGTGGTTATATCTATGATTATTATGCTCTTTTTCTCAGGGGCTATCTCTAAATTTATTAATGCTCATCCAAGTGTTAAACTGCTTGCCCTTGCTTTCTTATTAGTTATCGGAATAATGCTTTTGGTAGAAGGCTGGAGTCATGATATTGCCGAACACTATAACTTAAAAGGATATGTTTATTTTGGTATGGCATTCTCTGTTTTAGTTGAATTGCTTAACATGAAAATGCGCAAAAAAGACAAAAAGGAAGATCCTGTTGAGCTTAAAGATATCTATAAATAATGGCTATCCCTTTGGTTCAGTTTACAGATTGGAAACTAATTGATTACCAATCTGCTTGGGATAAACAAGAAGCCCTTTTTAAAACTCTGGTAGACAAAAAGTTTGAGCAAAGAACCCACCCCGAAAAAGAGTTTGAGCCTTTACTGAACCACCTCATTTTTTGTGAACATCCGCCTGTTTACACGCTTGGTAAAAGTGGTAAAATCGAAAATTTATTGTTAGATGAAGCGGGTTTAGCCCAATATGGTGCTACTTTTTTTCCTATAAATAGGGGTGGCGACATTACCTTTCATGGTCCGGGACAATTGGTGGGTTATCCTATTTTTGATTTAGAACAATTCTTTACCGACATTCACAAATACCTTCGTTATTTGGAAGAAGCCGTTATTATCACTTTGGCTCATTACGGAATTATTGGAGGTAGGTATGAAGGATATACTGGTGTTTGGATTGACCCAGATAAACCCAGCGCACGAAAAATTTGTGCCATGGGCGTTCGATGCAGTAGGTGGGTTACCATGCACGGATTTGCCTTCAACATCAATACCGATTTGTCGTACTTCAATCATATTATTCCTTGTGGCATCGACGATAAAGCAGTAACAAGCCTAGAAAATGAACTTGGCCATAAGGTAGATTTTGAAGAAGTTTCTAATCTACTTAAACATAATATAGCCAAACAATTTAATTTTGTTTTGGGCTGAACCTAAACTTGCTAGTGGCTTACTACTAGTTTTTTGCTCTGTCTTTTTCCCGCTTGAATCATTTGAATATAATACACACCCGATGCCAGTGAACGGGTATCTACCCTTATTTCATGCTTGGCCCCATCGTACAGTTCATTACAAATTGGCATAAGCTCTTTTCCTTCCTGGTTGAATAAACTTATTTGCACCATTTGGTTCAGACCTATAAATTGAATATTCACAAAATCTTGGGTTGGATTTGGATAACAAACTAAGGACAAAGATTGGAACGCATCATTTTCTTGCAAGCTAGTACTTCCGGTTTGTACAAACGGAATACTTGGGAAATTTGATTTTAAAACCAATTGCAAATCTGTATCGCTTACCTCAAACCAATCTTTTAGCACGGTGGCGTAAACCGACCTAAAATCAAACTCCATTGGAATATTATCTCCACCGCTTGGGCTATCTGGGATGAACGGATTTTTGCCATAAATGCCTCCGTTTAATTTTTTTCCAAACAAAAACAGCGGGGCTGCAGCTCCGTGGTCGGTTCCTAAACTATCATTGGAACGTATCCTTCTTCCAAATTCAGAGAAGGTCATGCCCAACACTCTATCTTCAATACTCAATAATTTTAAGTCGTCTTGAAAGGCATCTACTCCCGCAGAAATTCTAGACAAAAGAGTGGCATGAGTTCCAGTATCGGTTGAGCCTGCAACTACTTGCGTGGCATGGGTATCAAAGCCGCCCAAGCTTACCATATAAACCCTTGTTTTTAATCCACCTGCTACTAATCGGGCCACAATTTTTAATTGGTCTGCCAAGGTATTTGTGCCAGCGGTTGGATATTTCGTTGATTTATTCACCACTTTATCGGCAGCACTTTTTATGCTTCCTGCATATTGTTGGGTTTGTTGCGCCACCAATCTAATAAAAGTTAACTCGTGACCCATGGGTGTATTGGGCGCTGGATCTACTGTTCCGTTTATAAATTGATAAAAATTACTTGGGTCAGTAATACTTATTCCCATGCTCATTTCGCTGCCTTGCAATGCCGGTGAAATCATAGCGCCAATTTGTATGGCTGGTGGGTCTGGATGCGTAGCGTTTGGATACCCAGTTGGAAAACCTGGAAATTTTGTATCTAAATACCTTCCCATCCAACCTGTATCTTCATTCTTGTTGGCATCGCTAGCTGTTAGCCAAATATCGGTTGACCTAAAATGGGAGAAATCTTGATTTGGGTATCCAACATTTTGGATGATGCCAATTTTTCCATCACTAAATAGATTATTTATATGCGTCATGCTTGGATGCAGACCAGTGGCCGCGTTTCCACTTAGGCTTAAAACCTTATTTTCTGGAATAGCAATATTGGTTCGAGCCGAATAATATTTACTGTATTGATCGAGTGGAATTACGGTATTGAGTCCATCATTTCCGCCATTAAGCTGAACCAATACCAGCACCCTATCTTCGTTGCCAGCTTTGTTTAAAAACTGAATAAGAGGGGAGTCGGCAAATGCTTTTAATCCAAAGCCATTGATGGCCAAAGGAATCATTCCAGCTTGAATGGATTTTCCTAAGAATTCTTTTCTGTTCATGTTTGCTTGCGATTAATGTAATTGATATTCTGCCTGACCCATTAGGTATTTTAATAACGATTGCAATCTTATTTTTATAGTGTCTTTAAGTTGGGTATTATTTGGATTGGCTTTGTAGGCATTCCAAGCATCTGTCCAAATATAATCTCCGGTTTGACCCGACAATAAAATAGAATTTTTAATAAAAGTTTTTGTGTTTTCTGATAAATTGCTTGGGTATAATAGTTGAATTATTTCTTGCAATAAATCATTAGGATTCGCCGGATTTTGAAGGCTTTCTGCAAAGGCAATTGTATCGATAGCTAATTTGAATCCAAACCTTGAATATCCGGTATAAATCATTTGGTCGCAAACTAAATTACGTTTAGGCAAAGAGTCTGAATTAATCCAAATTTCGTAATACTGAGGGTCTTCGTAATAAGCTGGCCAACCTGCCACAGAAGGAGGGTCTCCGAGGTGTTGGCTTAGTATAGAACCATATTGCATTACATATTGCCAATGGGCATATTGTGTTTGTAAATTGCTATTGTCTGGAAATAGAATATTGGTCTGCCTCGCCAATCCAATTAAGTGGTCCATAGGAGATTTTATGATACAACCCATATTCAGTGGGTCGTAAAAATGTTCACTTTTGAGGAGAGTTTCAACTACAATTTTTATGTTGTAATTGTTGTTTCTAAATAAATTGGCTAAGGGTTCAATTACATTTGTTTCAACACTTTCGTCGATAACATAATACACAAAAAAACGATAGAGTTTTCTTACAATGTGTTTTGCCACTTCAGGATGAGCGAAAATCATATTGAGTAAATCGTCTAATTCCAAGTTACCTGCATTGACTCCACTTCTGCCAACTACGTTATAATTGTTGTAAAAACTAGAGAATACCTTGCTAGTAGTATCTTGTTTGGTGGAGTCGAAAAATGAGCTGATGCCATTTCTATTGATTCT
>JAUYMZ010000355.1 GCA_030699355.1 Bacteroidota bacterium
GTAACATTCCCAGTCTTTTGAACCGGCTTGCCGTAGCTTGTTTCGAGGTTTAGGGTATAGAAATAAACTGCTGCCGGTAACGCACTGCCGCTTTGGTCTTTTCCGTTAAAGGGAGCGTTGTTGTTGTTGGTTTCATAAACCAAGAAGTTCCAACAACCGTAACCACTCTTTTTCAAACTTAAATTATAGTATATACTAAAAATATATACCTTTGTAATATGAAAATATTATCTTTAAAACTAGACGACGAAATCTTTAATGAGGCTGAGGAAATTACCAATTCATTAAACGTAGCCAGAAATCGATACATAAATGAGGCTGTTAACCTATACAATCGTGTTAACAAAAGACGTTTGTTAAAAAAACAACTTTCAAAAGAATCTGAAATGGTAAGTAAAGATTCAATGGAAATTCTTCATGAATTTGAAATGTTATTAGATGAAAATTAATCAATTCGACATTTGGCTTGCAGATCTTAATCCAAGCAGAGGCACTGAACCAGGAAAAACGCGTCCTGTGGTTATTTTGCAAACAGACTTATTAAACGATTCACATCCATCAACAATTATTTGCCCAATAACAACCAACGTGCAAAAAAATATTGACATTTTGAGAGTTCATTTAAAAAAGAATCAACTCGAAAAATTGAGTGATATCTTAGTCGACCAAATTCGTGCTATAGATAATAAAAGACTAATTAACCGCATAGGGGAGTTGACAAAAGAACAAAAGGTGAAGCTAAAAGAAAATCTCAGAATTGTTCTGGATATTTAGGATTACCACTCATCACCCCACCATCTCCGCCACAATCTTACCGCTGTTTAAACAAAGCGGAATGCCGCCACCAGGATGTACGCTGCCGCCACAAAAGTATAAGCCTTTAATTTGGCTGCTGTAGTTGGCATGACGTAAAAATGCGGCGTATCTGTTGTTGCTTGCATTGCCGTATAAAGAGCCTCCAAAGCTCGATGTTTTGCTTTCAATTAATCGGGGATCAAGTATAGACTCATTGGCTATTAAAGGCGCAATTTCGGTTCCTAGTATCCTGCTTAATTTTTGTAAAACTGCCACACGTGCTTCTGCAATCCATTGGTCCCAATCCTGACCCGTATTAGGCGGCACATTAATCATTACAAACCAGTTTTCGTGGCCTGCAGGGGCATCATCTGCCTTATATTTACTGCTTATGTTGAGATAAATGGTTGGGTCGGCATAAAACTTCTTAGTTTTAAAAATATGCGAAAATTCTTCTTCGTAATTGGCACTAAAAAAGATATTGTGTAAGTCGAGCTCCGCAAAAGTTTTTTGTATGCCCCAGTAAAAAATAATAGCCGACGACGATTTTTCTTGAGCCAATAAATTTTCTGGCGCAGCCACATCAGGCAAAAGTTTGCGGTAGCTTGGGTTAATGTCCATATTGGAAATTACCGTATCAAAAGCATAGGTATTTTGTGCCGTTTTTAAGCCAGTTATTTGCTTATTCTGATGCAAAATTTGGCTTACCTTTTCATTGTACCTAAATTTAACACCCAGTTTTTGTGCGGCGGCAACCAAACTATCTGTAATTTGTATCATGCCATTTTTTGGAAAAAAAGTGCCAATTCCCAACTCCAAATGCGGAATCATCGTTAGCAAGGCTGGCGCATCGTAAGGGTTAGAGCCATTGTAAGTGGCATACCTGTTAAAGAACTGAACCAAATGAGGCTCTTTTAAATCTCTTTGGTTCTGCGCTTGCATGGTTTCAAATAAATTGAGCTTTGGTATTGCCAATAAACCTTTGATGGTTTTTTGACTTAAGTAAGTGCCTATTTTGTGCAAGCTTGCTTCCACAAATAATGGGGCGGTATGTTCGTATTTGTATTTGGCCTGCTCCAAATAGGCATCAATAACACTTGGGTCAACCCCAAGTTTCTGCTGTATTTCTTCTGCAAATTTTGTTGGATTGGCATAGGCAATAAGTCGTGTACCATCTTCATAAAAATAGTGGCAGCCTTGCGCCAATGTTATATAGGGGAAATCTGCCTCCGGAATTTTAGCTAATTTTAATAAGTCGAGCACCAAATGCGGCAGGGTAAATAAGGAAGGGCCGGCATCAAAGCGGTAATCTCCTTGCTTAAAGGAACTTAATTTTCCGCCAGGATAACTATTAGCCTCAAATAGTGTAACCTCGTGTTGGGCTGCGGCCAAGCGTATAGCCGCCGCTAAGCCTGCCATGCCTGAACCAATAATGGCTACTGATTTCCGCTTCATTTCGTTTTTTGCTTTCAAATGTATGCTGCTTTTTTTTTCAATTGTAAAACTTTATTTCAAATTGTTCCTTTCTTAAACAGAAACCAAGAAAATATGTTTACTATAGTTACCCAAACCAAAAATTTAATTTATGTGCTGCTATTTGCATGCATACCGAGTCTCTTGTTTGCCCAAAATACGGGCAGTATAAGCGGTAAGGTTCAAGACAAAAATACCCAAGAATTACTCATTGGTGCATCGGTATTTTTAGAAGGTACTACTCAAGGTGCTTTAACCGATGCCGAAGGTCGATTTGTTATCAAGGGTATCATCCCAAAATCGTACAACCTCAAAATCCAATACGTAGGTTACGTTACCAAAACGGTTTTTAATATTGTAGTTACGACTGGTAATATTCAAACGTTTAACATAGATTTAGAACCCGAATCTAAAAGCCTAAACGAGGTGGTAGTAAAAACCAAAACCAAAAATTTTGGCAAAAAAACCGAAACGCCTTTGTCTATTCAAAACCTAACAGCAGAAGAAATCAAAAGTAATCCGGGTGGTAATTTTGATATCTCTCGTGTAATACAGGCCTTACCGGGAGTTGGCGGAAACACAGGTGGGGCAGCTTTTAGAAACGATATCATCATTCGTGGGGGTGCGCCAAATGAAAACGTATTCTATCTAGATGGCATTGAAATTCCGGTTATCAATCACTTCTCTACGCAGGGTAGTTCGGGCGGACCACAAGGGATATTAAACGTTAGTTTTATTCAGGATGTTACCTTAGCTAGTAGTAGTTTTGGTGCTGGCGTAGATAATGCCCTTAGTTCTGTTTTTACCTTTAAACAAAAAGAAGGTAACAAAGAACGTTTGCAAGGTAATTTGCGTTTAAGTGCTTCCGAATTTGCCCTTACTTTTGATGGGCCGCTTACCAAAAACACCACTTTTTTGGCCTCTGCCCGCCGCAGTTATTTGCAGTTTTTGTTTATGGCTATCGACTTGCCTATCCGCCCAAATTATTGGGATTTTCAATTTAAAACAACTACTAAAATTAATGATAAAACTACTTTAACCACATTGGGTGTAGGTGCCATAGATGAGTTTAGCTTTGCTGTTCCTAAAGAAACCTCTCCCGAAAAGGAATTTATCTTAAGAAATAGTCCAAACATAAACCAATGGAACTACACCGTTGGTGCCATAGTAAAACGCAGAATAAGCAATGGTGTTATGAATATTTCTGCCAGTAGAAATATGTTCAACAACCGCCTAGACCGCTGGAGAGAAGGCAAAACAAACAATGAAGAATTTAGGGCTTTTCAGTTAAACTCTCAAGAAATAGAAAACAAATTTAGGTTAGATGTAAGCAAATACATAGGCACCTGGAAATACTCTTATGGGGGTATGTTTCAATACGTAAAATATAATAATTATACCTTCAATAAGGTTAGCGTTCAGCCATTAATTAGTTTTGAATATGCCTCTGCCATAGAGTTTTTTAGAGGTGGCCTTTTTGGAGAAGTAAGCAACCGTTTTTTAGATGGCAGGCTGAACCTAAACTTGGGATTAAGAAGCGATGTTAACACCTTTACCAATACGGGTTTAAATCCGCTTAGAACCTTGTCTCCGCGTATGTCGGCTAGCTATGCTCTCACAGAAAAATGGTCGTTGAACGCCACGGTAGGACGTTACTTTAAAATTCCTATTTATACCTTGTTAGGCTTTAGAGACAATACAGGTAATTTCGTAAACAAGAACAACGAATACATTGGTACCGACCATTACGTGGCGGGTATAGAATACTTGCCGGCTGCCGCAACTAGAATTACTTTTGAAACTTTTTATAAGAACTATTTTAACTACCCTGTTTCGCTAAGCAACGGAATTTCTTTGGCCAACCAAGGTGCCGATTTTAACGTATTAGGAAACGAAGCGGTGCGTTCTACCGGAAGAGGTAGGTCGTATGGTTTTGAAGTGTTTTTTCAACAAAAGCTTACCAAAAACTTGTTTGCCACCTTATCTTACACTTGGTTTATAAGCGAGTTTAGTGGCAACAATAATGTATTGGTGCCAAGTGCTTGGGATACGCGTCAGTTAATCTCGGCTATCTTTGGATATAAGTTTAAAAAGGGTTGGGAAGTGGGCTTAAAATACCGCTATGCAGGTGGCTCGCCTTACACACCGTATGATATGGTTGCTTCTAGGGCAAGTTATTTAACAAGTGGCGCTGGTGTATTAGACTTTAACCAATTAAACACGCTTAGACTTACACCATTCCAACAATTTGATGTGCGCATTGATAAGAAAATTAATCTTAAACGCACCACTTTAGATATTTTTATAGATGTTACCAATGCCACTTTGTTTACTTCTAACGGTATTCCAAATTATACCTTTGAGCGCACTGCAGATAACAGCGATTGGAAACCCACAGATGGCAGCACAAGTGTAAGGCCTGATGGCTCAAATGCCAATCCAGTATTATTAGAGAATATTAATAACACAGTAATTCCTACCTTTGGATTTATTTTAGAATTTTAATGACGCAAGCAAAGAAAAAAGCCATTGTAATTGGCTCGGGTGTGGCTGGTTTATCTGCCGCCGCCTATTTAGCGAAGGGTAACTATGAGGTTACTATCTTAGAAAAAAATGATAGTGAAGGCGGCCGTGCAAGGCAATTTAAAGCAGATGGCTTTACCTTTGATATGGGCCCAAGTTGGTATTGGATGCCCGATGTATTCGAAAAATTCTACCAAGATTTTGGCTTTACTACCAGCGATTTTTACGAGCTTATTCGGCTCGACCCAAGTTACCGTGTAATTGCTAAAAATGGCGAAGCCGTTGAGATACCTGCAAACATGAACGAACTAGAGGCCTTGTTTGAAAAGTTTGAACCAGGTTCTGCCGAGCGTTTACGCAAGTTCTTAAATGAAGCAGCATACAAATACGAAGTGGGCATCAACGATTTGGTGTATAAACCAAGTTTAAGTTTAATGGAGTTTGCCGACCTTAGGTTATTAAAAGGTTTGCTTAAAATGGATGTGTTGAGCAATATGCGTAAACATGTTCGCAGCGTGGTTTCTCATCCTTTTTTACAAGAGTTAATGGAGTTTCCTGTCTTGTTTTTAGGCGCCCTTCCAGAAAATACTCCAGCATTGTATAGCCTAATGAATCATGCCGATTTTACCTTAGGCACTTGGTATCCACAAGGTGGTATGTACAATATTATTGAAGCATTTGTAAAGGTTGCTCAAGCCCAAGGTGCCAAATTATGTCTGAACCAAGAAGTGCTTAAAATAGTTTCTGAAAACGGCATAGCCAAAGGGGTGCAAACCCAAACAGATTATTTTGAAGCCGATGTAATTATTGGTGCTGCCGATTACCATCATATAGACCAACATATTTTAGAGCCAGCACAGAGAAGTTATTCGGCCAATTATTGGGATAAGCGAAAACTAGCTCCTTCTTGTTTGTTGTATTACGTAGGAATTAACAAACGCTTAAAAAATGCGGTACACCATACGCTGTTTTTTGATACCGATTTCGGATTACACTCGCACGAAATTTATACTCAACCTAAGTGGCCTAGCAATCCTTTATTTTATGCCTCGGTTCCGTCTGTTACAGATCCTTCGGTGGCGCCAGAAGGCTGCGAAAACTTATTCTTGTTAATTCCTATTGCCCCTGGTATAGAAGGCGATACAGAAGCCATTCGAGAAGCCTATTTTGTTAAAATAATGAATAGGTTAGAGCAACAATTGGCTGAACCTATTTTGCCGCATGTTATCTATAAACGTAGTTACAGTGTAAGCGATTTTAAGAACGATTACCATGCGTTTAAGGGCAATGCTTATGGACTAGCTAATACTTTGG
This sequence comes from Bacteroidota bacterium, assembly GCA_030699355.1. GTDB lineage: Bacteria > Bacteroidota > Bacteroidia > UKL13-3 > UKL13-3 > B1. The sequence goes on from JAUYMZ010000355.1 coordinate 6,106, forward strand.
ATCAAACCGCTATTTTAAAGCCTAGTTTAAAGAGCAAAAAAATAAAAAACTTGTATTATGCCGGACAATTAACAGTTCCGGGTCCGGGAGTACCACCAAGTATCATTAGCGGAAAAGTGGCAGCAATGCAGGTTTTTAAGGAAATTGGGAATTGATTTGTCATAAAAATTTAATGTAATTGTAAAATTTTAAAACAAAACAGGTATAAATTGAATTATTATACCTTGTTACCAGTTTAAAATATTACCTTCCCGTTTTTATGAAGACATTATTCGACAAAATTTCGATTCGAAACAGTAAGATGCTTACCAAAGCCTATAGTACTTCGTTTTCTATGGGAATTCAATTTTTAGCACCACGCTTTCGCAATCCTATTTATGCAGTGTATGGCTTTGTACGCCTTGCCGATGAAATTGTAGATTCTTTCCATGGTTACCCAAAGGCCGAAATGTTGGCAGAACTAAAGGAAGAAACCTTTAAAGCCATTGCACGTGGCATTAGCACCAATCCTATTTTAAACAGCTTTCAAGAGGTGGTAAATACCTACCAAATAGACCACGAAAATATCCTCACTTTTTTAAAGAGTATGGAAATGGATTTGGAAGACCAAACTTACAACCAGCAAGCTTACGAAGAATACATTTTAGGTTCAGCCGAAGTGGTAGGCTTAATGTGCTTACGTGTGTTTACAGAGGGCAATGATGCCATGTACCAAGAGTTAAAACCGGCTGCCATGAAATTGGGTTCAGCCTTTCAAAAAATAAATTTCTTAAGAGACTTTAAAGCAGATAAAGATGGTTTGGGTCGCATGTATTTCCCGCAATTGCAAACACAATCTTTTAACGAACATACCAAACGCGAAATTGAAGCCGATGTATTAAAAGATTTTCAAGATGGCTACGAGGGCATTAAAAAACTCCCTAAAGACGCGCGTTTTGGCGTATATGTAGCCTATATTTATTACTCGCGTTTGCTTAATAAAATTGTTACCTTGCCGCCGCAAGCCATATTAGAAGAGCGCGTGCGCATCAGCGATAAACAAAAATATGCCTTGTTTTTTGGTTCATACCTGCGCCATAGTTTTAACTTACTATAAAAAATGTTTGCCTATTTAAACATGTTTTTACTTCTAACTTTATTGCAAACAGCCCCAGCAAACGTGAGGCAAATTAGAGATACTTACCATCAAGCCATAAACAGCGAAGATATTACGCAGGAGTTATTGGCTCAACTTACCAAAAAACAATCGCCTACACCCATAGAAAAAGCCTATTTGGGCGCCACCCAAATGCTTATGGCACAATATGCCTTTTTGCCCAATCAAAAGTATGCTTGGTTTAGCAAGGGTAAAAGTAATTTAGAAGAGGCCATTCGGGCTGAACCTAAAAATGCAGAAAGCATTTATTTGAGGTATAGCATTCAGCTTAATGTTCCTTCTTTTTTGGGATACAGTGATAAGAAGCAAGCCGATAAAGCTCTTTTATTACAAGAAATTAAGCAGCTAAAAGACAAAAATTTACAAGATAGAATAAAGCTATTCTTGCAAAAAGAAGGCAATCTAAGCGAGCAAGAAAGGGCATTGTTACCATGATGCAAGAAATGGTAATATTAGTAGATGAGCACGATAACGAAATCGGACTCATGGAAAAGCAAGAAGCACATGTAAAGGCATTGTTGCACCGTGCTTTTTCTGTGATGGTTTTTAACGATAAAGGCGAAATGCTCTTGCAACAAAGGGCACTCAGCAAGTACCATTCGGGTGGCTTGTGGACCAACACTTGCTGCTCTCACCCACGCCAAGGCGAAACTACCGAACAAGCTGCTCACCGTCGCTTACAAGAAGAAATGGGTTTCGATTGCGAACTCAAATTACACCAAACATTTATCTACAAAGCACCCTTCGATAACGGATTAACCGAGCACGAACTCGACCATGTTTTTATTGGTACCTATAACCAAGATCCGCAAATTAATCCCGAGGAAGTAAACGATTTTCATTGGATAAGCCTTACCGAACTAGACCAACAACTCCGCAACCAACCCGAAAAATTTACCGTTTGGTTCAAAATGATTATGGATAATTACGTGCGTTTGTAATTATAACACCCCGCCGTAATTGGGCGTCGAATTGTAGCGACGCACGGCCGTACGTCGCTACGGTTGTCACATAACAATTATTGATTGGTTCATTTGATTATTTACAGCAAATACTTATCTTTGACGTTAGTAATGTGCAATTCAACAAAATGATAGTTTCATTTGGAAGCAAACAAACCGAAAAGATTTGGAATGGCGTGAGAGTAAAAGGACTTCCAAATGAAATTCAAGAAATTGGTAGACGAAAGTTGAGGATGTTAAATAACTCTATTAACCTATCAGACTTAAGGATACCACCCTCTAATCGACTTGAGAAGTTGGGAGGAAATTTTGCTGGGTTTTACAGTATTAGAATTAACGACCAATGGAGAATCATTTTTAATTGGAAAACTTCAAACGCATATGAAGTTGAAATAATAGATTATCAT
>JAUYMZ010000358.1 GCA_030699355.1 Bacteroidota bacterium
CTAACAGAATCAATTGAAGAAAAAGATAAAAAAGATTTTGACCTAAACAGCCTGTTTGGAGCATGGGAAGACTCAAGAACTTCAGAGGAGATTATAACTGATATCAGGAATTCTAGAGTTGAAAAAAAATCTATTGATTTGTAATGAGGTACTTGTTATATTCAAATATTTGCATCTATTTTTTTAGAGGCAAATACAACCTCATTGACAAGCTAAATGAAGTTGGATTAGAAAATTGTTGCATCTCAGAAATCACCCTTGCGGAATTAGTTTTTGGTGCAGAAAAAAGCGATAACCCAGAAAAGAACCATTTAATTATTGAAAACTTCACTCGCCATCTCTCTATAATACCCATTTTTGATGCAATACCAACCTATGGAAAAGAAAAAACGCGACTTCAAAAAGTAGGTAAAATGATAAGTGATTTTGATTTGTTAATTGGATGTACATCAATAGCTAATGACTTAACTTTGATTACTGACAATATCAAAGAATTTGAGAGAATTAATAACATCAAAATAGAAAATTGGGTTATACGATAGGCTGATAAATTGCTAAGCCCTTATTTTCTTGTGGCAAGGTTATCCCTACTAGCGGCAAGAGCATTTTTCAACCCGCTAAAGATTCCTCCCTGCGGTCGGAAAGACAAGTTTTATTCTGATTAACGGCTGAGCAAAATGGCGGCCAAGGCCGCCATTTTGCTCAGCCGTATTTTCCTGTGGCAGGGTCATTCCGACCGGAGGGAGGAACCTTTGCCCCAAAGGATGAACTTCATTCCGCCTGATGGAAGGAATCTCTATTTATGCAACAAGTTTTTTCCAAACTTTATTAATTTTAAATAGATGTAGATTATTTTTGTGAATAGCTAAATATAGAAACTAAAACCACATTTAAATTCAAATTAAGTATGAACAAAAGACCATTAATACTATACATTGCCATGAGTTTAGACGGTTTTATCAGTAAACCTAACGACGACCTAAGTTTTCTCTCCATATTAGAACAAGAAGGTGAAGATCATCGATGAGTTCATTATTTCTATCATCCCAATCCTAGTAGGCAAAGAAACTAAGCTATTTAAAGACGGCTGCCTTGAACAAAAACTAGAACTTATTTCCATAAAATCATTTAAAAAAAAGTTTAACACAACTTCATTATAAACGTTTATTGTAAAAATTCTAATTATCCTTTAATCTAGGAATCGTTTTCAGACCAATTGCAATTGCACTTACCCCACCCGCCTAAAAACCCTTAACGGCACAACCGTACTATCTTCTTGCCAGTAGCCGCTTGTTCGGATGGAATCTAATAGGTGATTGGCCTTTTCTTGGGAAAGTGGATAGGCATTTAATTGGGGTTGAAATACCAAAATGATGCGGGCATCTTTTATAAATGGAAAATGATAAAGACTATCTCTATTGGCCACATGCGGCATGATATTGCTTTGGGCGCAAACGGCTTCCTTACTTGGTATTTCGTTTAATTTAGCCTTTACTTTGCTTATGTTAAATGGTGATTGGTAGCGCTCTGCCAGAAACAAATTCTCGCGTATGGGTTGAAAATCTGCCTTGCGTTCATGCATAAATAAATAGGTAGTAAAGGCCGTTAAGAGGCAAGTTGCCACCAACAAAATGCCTTGCACGTATACCGATTTTATTCTGCTAAAATAGGCTATTATGGCCATGCTAATTATGGGTGCCATCTCAATTTGGTAATGATAGGATATACCCCAAAATGACAATTCTTTATTCCATAATTTTTGCATAAAAATAGGCAAGGCTATCCATAAAAATTGTGGCTTGAACAATAGAAAAATTCCGCCAGATAATAGGGTTACAAACAAAAACTCTTGCTTTACCACTTCGAGTGGGTCGGGCTGTATCTGACTTTTATAAAACAGCTCTAGCATCCGCAGCGGATGGCGAACGATGTACCCAATAATTTCGCTTAAACTGCTTCCCATGTAAGAATATCTATTCAATTGTTCAAACTTTTGAAGGGGATTTAAACTGGGCATAATTACCAATGAAACAAGCAAAAACCACCCTACCGAAAGGAGAAAAAGAAAGGCAGCAAATAGCTTTAAGTTTGGGTTCAGCCTATAGGCATAAACCCACATAGCCACAGAAAAAAACGCAGCAAAAATGGCTAAATTCTCTTTAGAAATTAATATGGCCACAAAGCAAAGCAGCGCCAATGCTTGTTTGTTTTTTAAAAAATAATACCAAACCCAAGGGATAAAACAAGCACCTATAACATTGTCATGATAATCAAAAGCCAATGCCGCGTATACAGAAAAGCCAACATAAAATTGCAGCAAAACCCAAGGCACAAAACTGTCTTTAATCCCCGCATTTTTAGCCAATTTTACGAGTCCAACCCCAGCAAAAATGAGCGCTAAATTTTGGAAAATAAGCAAGGTATATGAACCAAATACATAATAAAACGGACTCACCAAAAGCGCCCACAAGCTAACATGTAAGGCTAAATAAGGCATTGTAACACCTGGCAAAAGCTGGGTTATATGGGCTTCTTTTAAATGCGCATATTGGTATAAAGCTTGGTTGGCAATGCCATAATCCAATCCTGCCGAGCGAAAATAATAGTGGTTGAGTACAGAAATGAATCCGAAAATAAAAAAGAAGAAAACGTGTATAAAAAGAATAATTCGGTTCAAGCCAACATCTTATTTAAGCCCAATTTCTTTTAACCTTTGGATTAAATATTCACCCGCCGAAATAGGTTCTTCCTTAACCGGATTAGCTTCACTAATACACTGAGGCAAGGCATCTAAACGCATTTCGCTGCGAGGGTGTAAAAAGAAAGGAATAGAAAACCTGCTGCTACCCCACTTTTCTTTGGGCGGATTAACCACTCTGTGGGTAGTACTTTTTAGCACATTATTGGTTAAACGTTGCAGCATATCACCCACATTTACCACCAATTGTTCTGGCAAAGCAGTAATAGAAACCCATTCATTTTGTTTATTTAACACCTGCAAACCATCGGCGCTAGCACCCATTAATAAAGTAATTAAATTAATGTCTTCATGCTCGGCAGCACGCACTGCAGATTTAGGTTCAGCCGTAATAGGTGGATAATGAATAGGTCTTAAAATGCTATTTCCTTTATATATTTTATCATCAAAATAAAACTCATCTAATTCTAAAAACAAAGCAATAGCTCTAAGCATATATTTACCTGTTTCTTCTAATTGTTGGTAAGCCAATAAACCATATTTATTAAAATCTGGAAGCTCAGAAACCAACACATTATCTGGATATTCTTCACTCAGCACATCTGCTTCAGTTACTAGCTGACCAAAATGCCAAAATTCCTTTAAATCTCCCTCGTTTCTGCCTTTGGCGTGTTCCTTTCCAAAGCTGGTATACCCTCTTTGTCCGGCTAAACCAGCAATTTCATATTGTTTTTTAATGGGTTCAGGCAAGGCAAAAAAAGCTTGGCATTCTGCGTATAATTGGGTACTTACTTGCTCCTCTAATAAGTGTCCTTTAAGCGCCACAAAACCAATTTCTTGATAAGCAGAACCGAGGGCTTGAACGAAGTTGTTTTTTTTAATTGGATCACCACTTAAAAAATCTTTTAAATCGATAGAAGGTATCATAAGGTTTAATTTTACTCGCTTGCGCTGTTTGTTTGTTTTTTAAATAATTCTGGAAAGCTATTAAATTCTTTTCTATAGTACAAACCTGTTCCAGATGTAATCACATTTCGATTGTACAAAGCATCAAAACCACTCTTGTTAAAAATCTTTATTTTGGTATTTCCATTTTTCTTTAAACTATAATTAGCAGAAAAATTTGTTTGGGTTTGGTCCATGGCATAACTGGTTTGCACCTCTAGCCTATTATCTAAAAACTTTTTAGAGGCAGAAAGTAGCACCGTTCTGCTTCGAGTAGGGTCTGAGGCATTTAATAAGTTTACACTTAAATCTATATTTGGAACCGCTTTACCCAACAAACCCGCAGCTTGTTTACTCAACAAATCTGAAACAGTTTGCGAGCCTACCGAGTTACTTAAATTATTATTGGTATTGGTAATCGGCACAAAACTTCCAGAGATTAATAAAAACAACATTTGTTGATTCATCATCTCGGGTTCGCGCCTAAAATTGGAAACAATGGCATTTAATTCTGATGCAGCAGCACCCGTTAAATTATTTTGTAAATCAGGGAAATTTAAGTCGAAAACAAACTCTGGTTTTTCTACAATACCTCTAATGTTTATAATACATTCAACCGGCAAACGCACATTGGGGTCTGGCGCTTTGCTCATGTTTACAATTTCACTGATACTTGTTTTTAAACGGTAAATACCTTGTATATCCAATCTCCCAGTTAGTGGGTCGCCGCTCCATTTAATTTTACTTCCAGGCTTTAAATCAAACTTTTTAGCTACTACGTTTAAGGCACTAAAACGGTATTCACCTTCTGTTAATGTATAAATTCCATCCATGTAAAGTTACCATTTGGCAGGTAATCTAATTGCAATTTACCTGAACCAATTGCTTTAATTCTATCATCTGATTTGGCATCAAAAACCAATTGTATTTCTGCGTTGGGATTTACATCTAACTTCATAAATACGCCTACCCCAAAAGCTACTCCCCTGCCTTTAGAGGTATATATAGCCAAGGTATCGCGTGATACAAAATTGATATAATCTTCACCCGTTTCGTTGCTTACACCAAACGGATTAATCATAATTTTTGTGCCTTTTTCACTTTTAGCATCAATGTACATAGATAGGTCGCTGCTGGTTCCTTTCATGCTAAATTTACCAGTGGCAAAAGCATTCCCGTAAAATAACTCATTGTCTTTTTGGGTGGTTTTTAACACTTGAAATGACCTAAAATTATCGATGTTGATATTGTATTTTAAATCAGAAAAATTATTGTGTAAAATTTGCCCACTTACCTCGGCAGTTTTGCCCAAGGCATCTTGTAAACTAAAAGGTATTATCTGAACCAAATTGTCGTTCAAATTTATTTTGGCCTGCTTAATTCTATATTGGGTTTGCAAGTATTCTACCTTCATAAATATGTCATCTAAAATCAATTGACCGTCTAAACTTAATTTATTTATCGGGCCAGATATTTTAGCATTAAGACGGGCATTGCCATCATATAATTTCACATAATCTTTTACAAAAACTTGGAAGGCAGTAATGTTAGAATTAGCAAAATCTATGTTAAAATTCAAATACCTTTTGGCAATATCATAAGAGCCTACCCCTTTTAAATTTTTCAATTTCCCTTTGTCAGAATAGAAATCTATAAGCAAATCTTCTTCATCTTCTCGGTAACCAATGTTAAGTAAAAAATCTCCCAAAGTATCTTTATCTAGGCATAAATCGGAGGCATTAATTTTCCCAATGATTACATCCCTAGAGCCCATGTTTTTATATACCATGTATCCATCTGCAAGGCCATCAAAATTAACACCTAAGTTTTTATCAAACTGGTTGATGGTATTTAAATTAAGTTGAGAAATTTTAGCACTTATATTTTTACCATTTCCAGATAAATTATAATATCCATCCAACTGAATTACCTGGTTTTCGTTGGTTAAAGAAAGGCTATCAAAATCTATTTTATTGGGATTTAGAAACACTGTTTTACCGGGTATTATATTCCATTTTGCGTTTCCAGATTTCAACCACGATGGGGCAAAATTTAGATAAAATCCATTGGGTTCAAACAAAACTTGATGGGCTACTTCACCGGTAATTAAACTCAAGCTATCTTTTACTTGGTATTGTAAACTTAACAGATTGGATTTTGCTTCAGCTTTTAAGGCGAAGTCGCCTAAAAGAAGGGTATCTGGTTTGCCAAAACTTTTAAAACCCAACAAAGCAGTGCCAGTTAAGGCATCTTCTTCACTTATTTTAAAAGTGGTTTGGTTTAATTGCCAGCCATTATAATTTAACAAACCCACATAGCCCAACAATTCGTAAGCGCTATTGTTGCTATTTACTTTCCCTTCTAAATCTACGTTGCTTACATTAAAGCCTGGAAATAATAAGGGAGATATATTGGCGGTGCTCATTAAATGAAAATCAAACTCAAACATTTGATAATCTTGTTTAGGCTTTGGGCGTTTAAAATAATCATTCCCAATGTTGAGGGTCCAATAACTCAGCTGATCTAGCAAGTGAGTAAAATCAAACTCTCCCCATATTTTGGCTTTCATAAAATCACTATTTAAAGCAATTCGTTCTTGGCCATTTTCATTATCTGTTTCTAATTTTATTTGATTAATGCGGTAGGTATACCCATTTTTATCATATTGAAAATCGTCTATTAAAAGCAAACCACGGTGCTCGTTTAAATCTT
>JAUYMZ010000373.1 GCA_030699355.1 Bacteroidota bacterium
CTGATTTTTATTTAGCCATTCAAAATCCGGAGGATGATTTTTGGAGGGATAAGCCTGGTATTAAGCAATACATAAAGGAGCTGAAGCTGTATCAGATTAAACAAACCAATTCATTATTTTTATCTGCCTTGAAGAATTTGACCTTGGATAAGGTTGAAAAATTGGCCAAGATATGTGCTGTAATTTCTTTTAGGTATAATGTAATTGGAGGTTTAAATCCGAATGCCCAAGAGGATGTTTATAATACGATTGCGCTTTCGATACACAACCAAGGCAGTTTTGATTTAAAGAGCTTCGCTTCCATTTATGTGAACGATTTAGCTTTTGAAAATGATTTCTCTATCAAGGAATTTAAGTCTACCACTAGAAACCATAAAATTGTTAAATTTATCTTTAGTAAATTAGAACTGTTCTCTAACAAAAATGAAATAAATCCAGAAAGTGATTCGTATTCTATTGAACATATTTTGCCAGAGAATCCTGATTCTTCCTGGAATATGTTTAACGATGAAGCTATAAAACGTTCCGTATATCGTTTGGGTAATCTAACCTTATTAGAAAAAAAGATAAATAAAGACGCAGGTAATTTATCTTATGCAGAAAAGAGAAAACTCTTTTTACAATCCACTATAGAAATCAGTAAAGAAATTTCGGATACCTATGAAACTTGGACCGAAGAAAAAATTGCCACTCGGCAAAAAGATTTAGCCACCAAAGCCAAGCGTATTTGGAGGGTGGAGGGATTGTAACGCTAAAAACTTCAGTAAACATCGTAAATTTATCAACTTTTCTGACTGTAAATCAGTAAACAAAAATTATTTAAAACAAATTAGTTGTATATACATTTAATGTTTATACATTTGTGTTAATCAATTACGAATGATTAATTACGAATTACGAATTAAAAATCATTGCTGTCCGGGAAAAAGCATGAGATTCTTCGCTATCGCTCTGAATGACGCGGTGCTCGCTTGTTTTCATCGGCCGGGGGCTTGGAGGCAGCGAAGCTGCCTCCAAGCC
>JAUYMZ010000348.1 GCA_030699355.1 Bacteroidota bacterium
AGTGTTTCTTGCTTAATTTTTTTATTACACGCACACCCATTTCACTTAACATAGCAGCGTTGCAATGTTGTTCAAATTGGGTTTTCATAGGAATTACAAGCAATTTTTTGCCCAGAAACAAAGCTTCACTGGTGGTGCCAAAACCAGCATTGCAAACAACGCCTGCGGAGGCGGCCATACTTTGAGCAAAATTTTGTCGGGATAAAGGCTCAATTTGAACATTATTACTTCGATAGGCTTTAGCAGCTTTTTTAGAAAAAACCACCCAATTGATAGTTGGAAATTTTTCTAAATTCTTAATAATTTTTTTATCAGAATATGACGGCAAATAAACCGTAAAGTGGCCAGCATTTGTAATGGTTAATTGGCGTATTTCTTTTCTTATTATGGGTGTATAAATTTGCTGATCCAAACTTTTAAAATGAAAGCCATACGAAAAATCAACCGGCGCATAATGTTGTAAAACCCATTTACCTAATAAATCAATTTTCTGAGGCTTTGGCGCCAGCGGGTGCAAGGTTGCCATTTGATTGCTTAATCCCACACAAGGCTTTTTTGCTTTCAATGCAGCCCAACAAGAAATGGGTTCAAAATCGCTTATAATTAAATCGTATTTTGCAATGGGCAGCGATTTTATTTCTTTCCAAAACCTGAGTGAATGAAGCTTTTTATAGGTTTGCCAAATATCAACTCCCCCATTATTACCAAACACAAAAGAGAGTCCTTTAAAACGATATTTCACTTTAAAAGGAAGTTCAATTTCCGACTCACTTCCACTCAACAAAACATCTACTTTACCCCACATTTTTAAATGCGGAATAATTTCTATGGCCCTAGTTATATGTCCGTTCCCAGTGGCTTGTATGGCATATAAAATTTTCATGAAGTACTTATTTGTTTACCTGCATCTACCCCCATAAACTCCTCAAACAACTGATTAAAAATTTGGTCATTGCTCATCATCACCAAATCGTTTGGCTCCTCTTCCGCTTCCTCTTCAAAATCTGCTGCGTTGTATTTATAAAGACTCCACTTGCCCTCGTGGTATTCTAGGGCAGATAAATTCTCTATCCAATCTCCCGAGTTTAAATAATGAACGGAGCCTTTTTCGGTAGTAATTTGCTTTATTTCTGGGTGGTGAATATGTCCGCAAAGCACATAATCATATTGGTTGGCAATGGCAATTTCGGCGGTAATCGACTCAAAATCGTTGATAAATTTCACAGCCGTTTTAACGCTATTTTTTATGTTCTTGGATAAGGATATTTTTTCTTTCCCAAACTTGGCCAATACCCAATTACAAAAAGCATTTAAAACAATAAGAAAATCGTATCCATGCGACCCTAAGCGCGTAAGCCACTTAGAATATTTCATGGTAACATCAAAAATATCTCCATGAAAAA
>JAUYMZ010000381.1 GCA_030699355.1 Bacteroidota bacterium
GAAATTTATATACTCAACAATTAGATGACAGGGCTAACGCCCCTTTTGAATGGAAACGTTGTTCTAATTGGCTACTAAGATATCAGGGCTAACGCCCCTAAAATGATAAATTAAAAAAATGTCGAGCATCGAATGCTGAATGCTGAATTTCGAATAAATAAAAAGCTAGAGGCCAGAAGCCAGCTGCCAGAAGCAAAAAATGTAGAACACCGAACGCTGAATTTCGAATGTCGAAGGAATAAAAGTCAGAGACCGATAAACTCCCTTCTTTTGCAATAGAGCTCTTATGCGCAGGGCTTAATTGTTGTTTGTGTTTTACGTTTTTTGAAGTATTCCAAAATCTCTTCCTTAGTCATCTTGGATAACTTGTTGCTTAATTTTTCTCGCTGTTGACGCATAAATTTTACTGCATCAAAAGTTTTTTCAGTCGTCTTCATATTTTTCAAATTCTCTTGGTGAACGTATTTCTAATTGTTTGTAACCGTATTTAATGTTGATAGAGTTGTAACCTCTTATTCTTTCAATATTCACAATGTGTTTAAAGTTCCAACTCACCAAAAAGTCTGCTCTATTTATGGTTGCTAAAGCGATATGCAAGCAGTCGGCATAGCTTGTCTTTCCTACAACTTTCTCAGTAATGTATTCTGTTGCCAAATCAACGGCTTCGTCTGTTATTTCTATGAATTCTGTAATATCTGCGCTAAGACTTTTTACAAGATCTTTTACTATTTCAGGCGCATATTCAAGTTCGTCCTGCGTTACTGTCGAGTACAGAATAATGAATTCTCCTTCTTTGATTCTGTTGAACAAGGGAATTGTGTGTTCTTTGAACTCTTCATCAAAATGACCTCCAAAAACTGAAGTATCTATGTAAATTCTCTGCTTCACTTTATATATTATCTTACTGATATCAAAGATACGATTTTTACCTATTAAATCAGTCGATTTTTCTTCTTAGCCTCCTCCACCAATCTTTTGCTTAACATGAATGAATCCAATAAAATCTAAATTAAAATTTTTTACTTCCGAGTTAACAAGGCTAAGTACTTTAACAATATCTCAAAAAATGTCGAACACCGAATGCGGAATTTCGAATAAATAAAAAGCTAGTGGCCAGAAGCCAGCTGCTAGAAGCAAAAAATGTCGAACACCGAATGCTGAATGTTGAATTTCGAAGGATTAATAGGCCAGAAGCCAAAAATATCAAACACCAATAGTTAAAATCCTATTTGGAGTCCATATAAAAAAGAGTTATATCTAAATGGAGCATCCTTAAATTTGTATCCATCCCAAACCTCAATTTTAGGTGATTTAATAGTATGCAACATAAAGTTCCCTGTGATTATCGGTGAAATAAATAGCCTTTTACCAAGGTTAATTCGTTTTGAAAGATTTAACTTTAGCAATGCATAATTAACGCTGCCAGACGAAACATTAGATTCATAATGTAAGAAATCGAAAGATCTACTACCACTATAAATTAAACCGTGTGTTCTTCCAAGACCTATATACAAATCTGTGCTGAATGCAAAAATTGGCATATTAAAAAAGTTAAAATTATATTTTGCCCCGAACAACATGTTATAATCAAAATGCTGTTCCATTAGAATGTTTAACTTGTCGTTTTTTTGCCCGACTGGAAAATCATGCCGATGAACCTCAAAGCCAGAACGAAAATGATTTACAATTTGAGCCTCACTCAACAAAGAAATTTTCTTGTTCAAAACCCTTTCATAAAAAAAACCAAAGCACTGACTGGTTCCGCTAATAACATCATAGTCGTAATCGGTATTAAATGTTGGGTATGTTTTTCCTATGCCCAATGAAAATCCAAAATTATTTCGTTTAACAGTATTGGCTGTGCTATCACCCTCAGCAAAACTACTTAAAGGCATCAAACATAAAATGAACAAAAGATTATGTAGATTTTTCATACGACAAGTTTTAACAGAATACATGTTAAGCTATTGAGAATGTAAATATACTAAAAATCTAAATCCGAAATACTAAATCCGAAATACTAAAGGGATTTGTGGTGAAGGAAAAGTTTTTGTTTAAGGTTTATGCGTTTAATCGTTTAT
>JAUYMZ010000384.1 GCA_030699355.1 Bacteroidota bacterium
AGAAGCCAAAGATTGGAGTTTAAGTCCGGGAAGATATGTTGGCGTTGATACCGCTACAGATGATGATGTTGATTACGAAGAACGCCTGAACGAAATACACATTGAGTTGCAAGGATTGAATGAAGAAGCGATTGCTTTGGCGAAGACTATTGCTGAAAATTTCAAATCTATTTCAATTTAACTGCCAATGAAAAATGAAATTATACTCTATCAGTCTGATGAGTTACCACAACATATTGAGGTAAGATTAGATGAAACCAATGAAACTTTTTGGCTATCGCTCAATCAAATAGCAGAACTTTTTGAAAGGGATAAATCTGTTATTTCTAGGCATTTGAAAAATGTTTTTAACGAGTATGAATTAGATAAAAATTCAGTTGTTGCATTTTTTGCAACAACTGCTGCTGATGGTAAAACGTATACTGTAGAACATTTTAATTTAGATGCCATTCTTTCGGTAGGTTACAGAGTAAATTCAAAACGAGGAACTCAATTCAGGGTTTGGGCAAGCAAGGTGTTAAAAGACTATTTAATGAAAGGTTTTGCCCTGAACCAAAGGATAAACAGAATAGAAAACAACTACGAAAACCTGAGTAAAGAAGTGCAACAAATCTCTCTCCAACTCAAAACAAAAGAATTGCCCAGCCAAGGCATTTTCTTCGATGGACAAATTTTTGACGCTTATATTTTTGCCTCTGAATTGATTAAGAAAGCCAAGAATGAAATCATTTTGATTGATAATTACATAGATGAAAGCACCCTTACCCATTTGGCAAAAAAGGCCGAGAAAGTAAAAGTAACTCTATTCACCAAATTGGCAAGCAAACAACTCCTCCTCGATCTAAAAAAAGCAAACGAGCAATACCACAGCAGCTTTGAATTAAAAGAGCTCAAAAGCAGTCACGACCGCTTTTTGATTATCGATGGCAAAGAACTCTACCACTTGGGAGCTTCCTTGAAGGACTTAGGTAAAAAGTGGTTTGCTTTTTCTAAAATGGAAGACAATATGCTCCATTTGATTTTGGAACAATTAAAAAAGGAGAAGGTATGAAAACAAGAATACATATTGAGTTAAAAGGTTTGAATGAAGAAGCGATTGCTTTGGCGAATGCTATTGCTGATAACTTTAAAGAGTTGGCGATATGAGTAATAAAGACCAAATAATAAAATTTTCCAATGACTTATTACCAGGTATTATTCAATTAATTGAACATGCCAAACAGAAAACTGCTTTATTTTTAAATGTAGAAACCACTTTGCTTTATTGGAATATTGGACACTTTATTAATGATAATTTAAAACAAAATAATCGCCTTGAATACGGAGGAAAAATACTTGCGACACTGTCGCAACAATTAAGTACTCACTATGGCAAAGGTTACAGTTACTCTGCTTTAACAAGAATGTGTAAAGTGGCTAATTGTATTGATGAAACAAATATTGCGACAGTGTCGCAACTCTAAAAGACAAACAACAATGAAAATCGAAATACATATTGAGTTGAATGGTTTGAATAATGATGTTATGGTGTTGGCGAGTTCTGAAAATTATAAAATGGAATTGGTATGAAGTGGAAACTAAAATCATTTGATGAAATTGGTTTTATCGGAAGAGGAAAATCAAGACATAGGCCAAGAAATGCAGAGCATTTATATGGTGGTATTTATCCATTTATTCAAACAGGTGATATCAAAGCGGCAGGCTTTAGAATAAATGAATACTCGCAAACATATAGTGAAGCAGGACTTGCACAAAGTAAACTTTGGAAAGAAGGTACTCTTTGCATCACTATAGCGGCAAATATTGCTGACACAGCTATTTTAGGTATTGATGCTTGCTTTCCAGATAGTGTAATTGGTTTTGTTCCTTATGAAAATAAAAGTGATGTTCGTTTTGTGAAATACTTCTTTGATATTTTTCAAGCAAGAATGAAAAGTATCGCAGTTGGTGCTGCTCAGGACAATTTGAGTTTGGAAAAACTATTAACATTTAAAATTCCAACACCACCACTCCCAATTCAACGCCGCATCGCCAGCATTTTATCGGCTTATGATGATTTGATAGAGAATAATTTGAAGCGGATAAAGTTGTTGGAGGAGAAGGCGTTTTTGAGGTATAAGGGGATTGTGAGGGAGGAGAAAATGGTTTCAGAAAATAAATTAGAAGAAATTATTCAAACTGTAAAACGCAAACCAAAAGTTCTTAAATCAGATTACAAAGAGAAAGGCGAATTCCCAATTATTGACCAAAGCACTGATTTTATAGGGGGATACACTAATGAGAAGGAATCAGTTTATGAGGATGTGCCAATGATTGTTTTTGGCGACCATACTAGGATTTTGAAATATATAAATTTCCCTTTTGCTTGTGGTGCAGATGGTACACAATTAGTCAAACCTGAAAATCCTAATATTTCAATCGCTTATTTGTATTTTGAATTAATCAGTTGTAATCTTTCAAATTATCATTATGCTAGACATTTTAAGTTTTTGAAGGAACAAATAATAAAATTGCCAAGTGAAAAAGTAATGTTGGAATACAAAGAAGAAACGTACAATATTTTTAACCTAATTCAACTTTTTAGATTACAAAACGCAAAACTCCGAGAGGCACGGGATATCTTGTTGCGGTGGTTGATGAGTGGGGAAATAGAATTATAGATTATGGCAGAATTACTTTACAGTGTAGAACGGGTATTCAAAGACTATTTAAACAATGGTCAGGTTTATAATATTCCAGAATATCAACGTGGTTATAAATGGACAGAACAACAGGTTGAACAGTTACTAATGGACATCCTTGATTTTGAGACTGATGGGAATGATGACTTGTTTTATTGCTTACAAAATATAACAATAGTAGAGAAAGGAGAAAATTTAAATGTTGTTGATGGTCAACAAAGACTCACAACACTTACTCTGTTGCTTTCCTATTTTAATGAAACGTCACTTGTGAAAAATAAAATAAACTATGCCGTAAGAGAACCGTCCAATATCTTTCTTCAAAAAGTAATATCTAATGATCATGATTTTATCCCGAGTATTCTTAAAAGCCCGTCTTTCGAAGATTTCATAAATGATGAAGACTTCGACTATCAGGATGTTTTTTTTATGTACACCGCTCTCCGATGTATGAATAATTGGTTTATTCTTAAGGAAAATGAACCTAAAAGCTTAGATAAAGAATCATACAAAGAAAAACTACTTAAAAATGTAAAGTTGATCGTAAACCGAATTACCGGAATCGAGGAACAGGAGTTGTTTATGAATCTTAACGCCAGTAGGGTTCATTTAGATGGTTCAGACCTTATTCGAGCGATTTTAATTACCCGAGTTGCCAAACAGGAAATGGAAGAATTTGACTCTTCCGAAATAAAAACGGTAGTTCGTTTAAATGAACGAAGAGTCCGAATTGGCTGGGAATTAGACGAAATAAATTCCTGGTGGAGTAAGCATGAAGTCGCTCATTATTTTTCAGCATTTACAACTATAGATACGGGCGAAAAAGAAACA
>JAUYMZ010000396.1 GCA_030699355.1 Bacteroidota bacterium
TTAAAAAGGGGCTGCTCGCAAGAGTAGCCCCTTTTTTTTGCTTTATATTTGGTTCGAACCCAAAAGAAGTTAGTATTTAGACTTCACGAAGCAGCCTAAATTATAAATACAATTGGCATTAAAACTTAAACTTTTTCAAAATACACTTCAGGAAGAACAATTTTAAACTCTTCTGAATCACCTTCTTGCTGCCAATACACTATAAAATTAACCTTGACAGCAACCAACTCAAAACCATTAGCCTTTTGATTGGTGATGGTTTGCAAAAAGCTTTTAGAGAAAACTACCAAACATTCCCCTTCCCTATTTACGCAACGATTATCGTTAATAAACATCGTTTGGCCGCTCATTAACTTATTAATAACCGATTGCTTCTGCTTAAAATAACTTAAATAAACATCTTTAAATCCCAATTGCATAGCCAAACGTTTGGGCGATAAATGAACTTCGTTATTTTGCAAACGGGTTAAATTAGGCACTTTAATAAAATCTAAATACTGTCCGTTGGTATGGATACAAAGCTTCTGTTTTGCCCTGGTTATAGCTACATATAATAGCCGTTTTTGGGCATCATTAGAAACATCAAAATCTTCCAATAACAAAAACACATTGTCAAATTCTCTCCCTTTGGCTTTATGAATGGTAGAAACAAATATGGTTTCGTTAGCGCTGCCATATCCATCTTCCAACTTCGATTCGCGGATAAAAATTTCCAAATCGCTTCTGTATTTTCTCTTTGGATTACATTTTTCAAAATCAAATAATAAATGCAAGCACAGGTTTAAATGTGCGCTATTTTTAAATTTTTGAGCCAAATTTCTTTTGGCCTGAACCCAATATTCATCGTGAATTACAAAATCAGAACTTGCTTTGTCGAGCTCCTCTAAAAAAAACCTCAGCTCAACTAAATGAGCTAAATTAAATCCCTCATTACTTTGAATGAGTTTGGCAAATATTCCCTTTTCAATGAGTAAACCTGTTACTTGCAAGGCCTCGTGGTTGGTTTTAGTAAGCACACAAGTACTACCAGATAAATCGCTTGTTCGCACGTCTTGAACCAAAGGCGTTAACAAATTTTTGTTTGCATGCTGCACAATCTTTATTTCACCTTCCAAACTTTGATGGGCAACAATTGCCGTTTCTTTCATTCTTTTATCCAAGGTATCAACCCACTCGTTGGCAAAATCTACTAGGTTACTTGTGCTTCGATAATTTACAATGAGTTCATTTTTTACCGCTTGTTTATCTTTTATAAACTGTTCCAAATGTTTGGCATCAGCTCCCCTAAATTCAAAAATATTTTGGTCATCGTCGCCCACCATAATCACCCTAATATCTTCATTTTTCTGCATCAAAGCAGTAATTAAAGCAAACTCATCTGCATCCATATCTTGGGCCTCATCTATCACCAAAACGGTTTTGGTAATGCTGCTTTTTTCTACCTCGCCTGCAAGTATTTTTGCCACAGCCTCTTTAATTACAGCACCCGATTTTTGCAGGTTACCAACTTTCCCTAACAACTCAAAACAGAACGAATGGAATGTTTTTATAGCTATAAAATTGGCCGCATTACCAATAAGCGTTAATAATCTTTTTTTAAACTCGCTGGTTGCAGCCCTAGAAAAAGTAAGCATCAATAACTGCTCATGCTTAACGTCTTCCATAAGTAAAAGTGAGGCCAGTTTGTGCACCAATACGCGGGTTTTTCCGCTACCCGGACCCGCAGCAACCACTATGTATTTATTGAGATTGTCTTTTATAATTTCTAGCTGACTGGGAGAAAGCATACCAAAAAGTTGGTGAAATTTAGCGGGCGTAATATTGCGCTTAATTTCATTTTGCCTGCTACCTGGAAAGTATTTATTCAAAAAAGAAGTATAATTTAATTGAAAATAATCTTCCACAAATTGCAGGGCACCGGTATAATCTGCAATCATTTTTTTGGCATACTCACCTACAATATGTATCTGCTGAATCTTATTTTCATAAAACTGATTTAGCTTTTGATAATCGTCTTTTTTGTAGGCTATTTTATTGTCTTTCTCAATTCTATCAATGGTTAAACGATTATACACCACTAAAAATCCACCTTCAATTTTAAGCGCATCTATGCGCGATAAATAAAACAAGGTATCTTCAATATCGTCTGAACTCACCTTAAATTCGAACAAACCTTGCGTGTTTTCAAAAGCCTCCTTTAATTCAAGTACAGAAAATTCAACCAAAACTTCGTCCTTTTCGCCTGCTTCTTTATGCAATGGTAAATTACTTTTATCAAAGAGGTATTTCACCACAAACTTGGCCAATTCATACTTTTTATGCAGCTTATTTTTCAATATTTCTTTTGGCTGAACACAAACAAGCGTGAAGTGATTTTTAAATTGCGGGTGACTATTCCGTTTGATCCAATTTTTGATAGCCCAAAAATTAATAATGGTTTTTATTTTATTGGGATTGGCGCCGCCGATTCCTTTTTCTAAGGCTTTTTCATTGAGTTCTTTGATATCGTAGGTGCCTTCTTGTACATCAAAAATAGTTGCCAATAAAAATTCTATGGCACAAAAAAGTTCTACAATGGCAATAGATTTGTTTTTATTTTCTGCTTTATTTATGAAGGCATTGAGGTCTTTGGCATCTGCCAAAATTTTTTCTGCACGCAACAAATCAACAATCTTTATTACTTCTTCTTTTACAATACCCAAATGGTCTGAAATATAATCTACCCTTGCTTCGGCCACTTCATCTTGGGCATGTTTGGTGTTTTTTTGCGAAAAAAGTTTTTTAATAATACGCACACCCAATTCCTTTTGTTTATCGCTAAATTTGGGCGAATTCCTAATTTTATCTACGGCTTCTTGAGCAGTTTTAGATAGAATACTATTGGCAAAAACTTTGGGCATGTTTTGTCCGCGTTGCAAATAACCAGCTTCTTCAAGGGCAGCAATAGCAGTGGTTACGCGGGTTTCAATTTCATTAACCGTGTCATCCCATCCGGCGGTTCGTGCAATTTCTAAAGCAGAATTAGAGATCTTGGAGCGAAAGCGAGTTAACTCTTTAATGGCTCTCCAAACTTGTTGAATTTCTTTTAAGGAAAGCTTAGTTTGGTTCAGCAGAATAAAATGTTTGCTTAAATCCTCTTCATTAAAAAGCACAAAACATTCGGCCGTAATTTGTTCGTCTCTTCCTGCTCTTCCCGCCTCTTGCATATAATTTTCAAGCGAATCTGAAATCTCGTAATGAATCACCAAACCAACATCTTTTTTATCTACGCCCATGCCAAAAGCAGAGGTTGCTACCATAATTTGAACTTCGCCAGCAAGGAATGCATTTTGGTTATTGGTTTTCTCCTTCACATCCATTTTTCCATGGTATGGTTTGGCGTTAAAACCATCATCGCAAAGGCGTTGGGCTAATGAATATGCTTTGTGTGTTCTAGAAACATATAGTATGGTGGGACAATTTTTATCTTCAATTAAATCCCTCGCCGCATTGTATTTGGCTTCTTCATCGTGCTGCTCCGAAACCTCGTAATGCAAATTGGTTCGAGCAATGGTAGAGCGAAAAACCTCTAAATCGAGTCCAAGTTTAACTTTAAAATAAGTCCTAATATCCTCAATAACCTTTTGTTTGGCGGTGGCGGTAAAGCACGAAACCGGAATAGGTTCATCCAGATTTTTTTCTTCTTGCAGTGTTTTTATAAAGTCGCCAATATATAAATAATCTACCCTAAAATCTTGCCCCCAAGCAGAGAAGCAATGCGCCTCATCAATTACAAAACGAGCTATATTTCGCCCTAGTAAGAGCCGTTTAATGGTGTTTGAACGCAAAGATTCTGGAGAGATGTATAAGAGAGATGCGTTGCCAGCAGCAACTCTTTCAAACGACTTACCTCTTTCAATTGGGTCGAGCGAACCGTTGATGGTTACGGCTTCAGTAATACCCAATTTCTCTAGGTTATCTACTTGGTCTTTCATTAAAGATTGTAGCGGCGAGATAACCACCGTGAGGCCTTTTCTATTTTCTCCATCCATAAATGCAGGCACTTGAAAAGTAATAGATTTGCCTCCCCCAGTAGGGAAAACGGCCAATATAGATTGGTGGTTAACGGCAGCATTTACGGCATTTTCTTGCAGCGGCACACCACCATAACTTCGGTAAGTGTTAAAGCCAAAATATTTTTTTAGTCCTGCATTAATATCAAATGCTTGCCTGCAATACGGGCACAAATTGAGGCAAGGCTTATTGCGCAACTGAAGCATAATGTGCGCCACTTTGGGATAGTTTTTTAACACCCACGGAGGTGTAATAGAATACCTGCTATTGCTTTGTATAAGCGCCAAACAGTAAGCCAATTCTATGGGATATTTATGAATAAACTCACTTAAATTGGAGTCGTAACAAATGGCATCTTTAAAGGCTTCTTTGATGTGTTCTTCCAGTTTTGGTTCAGCCCAAATAAAACCTGTGTAGGTAAAAAAAGCGCTAAATGTTGGCTTATCATGCAGGAGTGCAAAATATATCTGTTTGAACCGAATGGGCAGCGCATTAAAAGCTGCAAGTTCATCGTAGAAAAGATCTTTGGCCTTTATGGCATCATTGAGCGGATTGTTTATTTCATCTGTTTGCAGCTTATCATCTTTCAATAATTTGTGGTAGGGTTTGGAAGGAAAAAGCAGCGGCGAAACAAACAAAGTATCGATGATGTTTTCGGACTTAAATACGGCTTGATGGAGGGTTTGTTGTAAGTATTTTAAATCGTGGTGAATGATGTTATGGCCGCACACAAACGCTGTACCCTGCACAAAGGAAATAAAGTTTGGAACAGAAGGCGCATGAAAGGAGCTACCATCATTTTTAATGCAGCCAATATCCAAAATTTTCTGGGTATTTGGATTTACTTCAATATCTACAAAAACAATGGATTTCATGCGATGTAAATATTAAGAAAAAATATTAAACCTGAAATAGGTGGAAGAAAATAAAAAAAGCCCCACCGTCCGGTGGGGCTTTGCTCCCCAAGCAGGGCTATTCTCGAACCAATTCTGGGATGAATTGAGTTTCTATTCAGCTTTTTGGGCCTGAATTCTTTGTTTCTTATTGTTTTTTTATTGAATATAATTCGCCAAAACTGATTTTATTTAGTAATTTTGGCGAATTATAAGTTGTTTTTTATGAGTAAAATTATTGGAAGAAAGCCAGAGCAGACCTTACTGAAAGAAGCCATTAGCAATGATAAGTCTGAATTAATTGCCTTATACGGACGAAGAAGAATTGGCAAAACCAAAGGAATACATTTTTAAATTTTTGGAGTTTATTTCTGAAGAATTCGCCAAGCCTGTAAAATCACATGAAGAATATAAATTCTCTGCATTATATTCCACAAAGGTTTTATTGGAAAAAGGGAAAGACGCCATTATTTACCCAAGTGTTAAAACGGATACTGAAGGATTATGTATTGCGATAAAACCAAATATTATAGAAGAGAAATGCAGTTTTTCCTTAGTTGAAGTATGTGAAGCATACCAAACAGGCGAAAATCAAGTTTCGATAAAGCCAATTTATGTAGGTAAAACTATAGAAGCTGAAGTTTTTAAATACTAATATAATTTATTCCGAGATAAAAGAAGGATAGTTTAAAACCGGGATTAGGAGAAATTCCCCTGTTCTATTTCACAGAACATTACAAAGTTTTATTGTATCTTCTATTTTGACTTTCATTTCATCTAACCCTTTAAAGTTTGACACTACAGTTTTTTGACTTTTTAAATGTTGTGTTTCTAACTTCCCATGGGCAAAATCTGCATTGAATTCATGCTGAATTGCTTTTTGCAAAAAATCTAATAATGAATTAACGTATAACATATCCAATAAATGGATAGGCACACTATAAGATGCAAGATTATCTGAAAGCAGCAAACTGCCATTGTTGTTGCTTTTAT
>JAUYMZ010000352.1 GCA_030699355.1 Bacteroidota bacterium
GCGAAAAATCTTTTTGTTTGAATCAGTAAAATTCTAGATTCTTGAAGCAAAATAAACCTACATACTATGCTCAGCTTCTGGGAGAAAAACACTTTTTGTAACTACGATTATATCATCATTGGTGCAGGCATTACGGGCTTATCTGCGGCTTGCGAAATAAAGGAAAAACAACCCAATAAATCTGTGTTGGTGCTAGAACAAGGACTGCTCCCCAGCGGCGCTTCTACCAAAAATGCAGGATTTGCCTGTATTGGCTCCCTGAGCGAAAACTGCGCCGATATAAATTTAATGGGCGAAGATGCCTTTATACAACTTGTGCTTAATAGGTGGCAGGGACTGCAAATACTGCGCAATAGATTGGGTGATTCCCCTATTTCTTTTGAATCTTATGGAGGTTATGAGTTGCTTTTACAGAATCAAAACACAGCCTTTTTAGACCAAATAAATCATGTGAATCAATTGCTCTTTCCAATTTTCAATGCACCCATTTTTTCGCTACAAACCCATGCCGCCAAACAGTTTGGGCTGAACCAAAACATGGTAAAAACGGCAATAAAAAACGAAGTGGAAGCGCAGTTAGACACTGGCAAAATGATGCAAGCTTTAATAACTTATACTCAAAAACTTGGCGTAAACATCCTCACTGGCGCCAAGGTTTTACACTTGCAAGAGAACCCAGAAAATGTGTTGGTTCAAACCGAAAAAATAGACTTTAAAGCCAAGCAATTGCTCTTATGTACCAATGCTTTTACCCAAGAACTTTTACCCAACATAGAATTAGAATCTGGTCGCGGACAAGTTTTGGTAACCGGGCCCATTCCCAACTTAAAAATAAAAGGCATTTTCTTCTTTGATGAAGGGTATTATTATTTTAGAAACTTTGAAAACAGAATTATTTTTGGAGGCGGCAGAAACTTAGATTTTACCGCAGAAAATACCACAGAGTTTGGTTCGAACCAAAAAATATTAGATGCCTTACACTATTATTTGAAGGAAATAATTTTACCAGAAACGCCTTTCAAAGTTGAGCACAACTGGAGCGGAATAATGGCATTTGGTTCAGACAAAACCCCCATTGTAAAAAGAATTAGCGAGCGCCAAAGCATGGCGGTTAGACTAAACGGAATGGGTGTTGCGTTGGGGAGTAAATTAGCTAAAGATTTGGTAGCTTTGCATGAAGATTAAAGCACATTTGTATTAAGCTACCCAATCTTCCAAAATTATTTTTTGAACCTTTTCAAAATGACTTCGATTATGAGTAACCATAATCAAATTATGGTGAACTGCTGAAACTGCTATTAACAAATCGAAATCGTCTACGGGAGTTCCATTTTTTCTTAATCTTGCTTTTTCTATTGCATATAAATCGAGCGAATGAAAGATAGGAAGTATTTTCACACCACTTAGAAACGCTTCTAAAGCTTTGTTATTTTCATCCTTTCTTAGGCTATTTTGAACACCATATTTTAATTCCGCTAATGTAATTTCGGAGATAAAACAATTTTCAACTCCAATCTTCATAAACTTCTCTCTAAGATTATATTTACCTTTAAGAAAATAAATGCAGATATTGGTATCTAATAAAAATTGATTCAAAGCTCTTCAATTAAACGTTCAAATTTCCGACTTGATTGCAATTCTGAAATCAGCTCTTCAGCAGTTTCATCAGAGTTCCAAGCACCGAAAGAATTATAGAATTTAGAATTTGAGTTATTGAAATCAACCTTAATTGATTTTGACAGCTTTGAGATTAACTCCAATTTATATTTTGGGGCTAAATTTTCAAGCAATTTAAAATACCCGTCTACTAATTTGATATTTATATCTGGAGTTTTCATTATTATTTTACCTTAAACAAAGTTAATAAAAATTCTAGTTAATTAAAATTAAACATTATCTTCATAATACTTCAAATACTCCTTAGACAACTCTACATAAGCTTGTGCATTGAGTTTTACTTTTTGGATGTGCGCCTCGCTTAATTGCTTTACTACCTTAGCGGGCGAACCCATTACTATGCTGTAATCTGGAATTTGCATGCCTTCTGTTACCAATGCATTGGCACCAATAATGCAAAAGTTACCAATCTTAGCCCCATTTAAAATAGTGGCATGCATGCCAACCAAAACATTGTTTCCCATTTTTGCACCATGCACAATGGCGCCATGACCAATAATACATTCTTCGCCAATAACAACCGGATATCCCGGATCTACATGGATTACAGCGTTTTCTTGAACATTGCTTTTGTTGCCAATTTGAATAGTATCGGCATCGCCTCTTAATACAGCCCCAAACCAAATGGAAACATTATTACCCAAAGTTACCTTTCCAAAAACCCTAGCAGTATCTGCCAACCATACTTCCGCTCCTTTTACGATGGGTGTTTGCAAAATCTCTTTCATATTGGCTAAAACCGAATTTTTTAAATCGCTATTTCTCATATGGGTTCAAAACTAAAGTTATTTATTTGGGTTTAAAAAGATAAATTGCAATTTAAACTTAACTAACAAACATGAAAAAATTATTCTTAGTAAGCGCTCTTGTTTCTGGCCTATTTTTAGGTTCAGCCCAAGCCCAAACCATTCCATTTCCGCAACCGAGTCCGGCTACTACCATAAGCCAAAGCTTTGCCACCTCAAAAATAGAAATTAACTATGCCCGTCCATCGGCACGTGGTAGAAAAGTATTTGGCGATGTAGTACCTTTTGGTAAATTCTGGAGAACAGGCGCCAACAGTGCCACTACTATTACTTTTGGCGAAGATGTATTTATTAACGGCATGGAAGTAAAAGCAGGCAAATACGGAATTGTAACATTTCCAAACGCCAATGAGTGGGCCGTTGTTTTCACCAAAGATTTAAACGTAACCAGCGCCGATGCCTACAACCAAGCCAATGATGTTGCCCGTTTTAATATAAAAACTGAGCAGTTAAACCAGTTTGTAGAAACCTTTACCATTGAGTTAAACAACATGCGCAACGATGCTGCCGATTTAATTATTAAATGGGAACAAACGCAAGTTAAATTAAGCATTAAGAGCAATTACGATGAGCGTTTGAGCAAGCAAATAGAAACGGTTATGGGCAAAGATTCTCGTCCGTACTATGGCGCTGCCAATTACTACTACGAAAACAACAAAGACCTGAACCAAGCCTTAACATGGATTAACAAAGCTGTAGAAGCTAATCCGAAAGCCTATTGGGTTTGGTTGTTAAAAGCGAAAATCCAAAAAGGTTTAAAAGACTATAACGGTGCATTAGAAACCAGCGCTAAATCATACGAATTAGCCAAAGCAGATAACGACGATGCTTACATGCGTAATAACGAAAAATTACAAGCAGAAATCAAAGCATTGCCAGATTTTAAGCCAAGCAAAGCAAAGAAGAAATAGGAACATCCAAACCAAACAAAAAAGCTAGTTTCAAAATTGAAACTAGCTTTTTTTGTTTTAATCCGTGGAGGCACACTTAAAAACTAACAAAAATGATTCTCACGCAAGCGCGCTTTTTCTCTAAAAATTACTGTGGAATCTAATTGTTTTGCTTAAGGTTTTGCAGCAATTTTAGAAAGGCAAAATTAATACTTGCCACTGCATCATCTTTGTTTTCGTAATACCTAATGGCAATTTTGCTCATAAATGGAAAGTACAGCTTACAACCATTTATGAGCTCAGCTTCTGTCATGCCGACTTAATTTTTGATAATCTTATGGGTGCTTATTCCCTCATTTGAAAATATACTTAAGAAATAGATAGATGCATGCACATCACTTAAATCAATAGCTTCTATGTGTTTGCCGGCAGTTGCAAGAACAGATTTTGTGAATATAATTTTTCCAGAAATATCTGTTACCTGAAAAGTAATTGGCGAGGCCGATTTAACATCTACTTCTACATTAAAAATGGCATTGCTGGGGTTAGGGTAAATGGCGTATTGGTTCAAACCGAACTCTTGTGCTATGCTATTAGAAACTGCTTTGGTTGTAAAGTCTAAGGTTTGAAAACCAAATGCACCACCTTTTAACAATATTCCAGTAGAATCCATTCCCACACTGTCGCAGAACATGCTTGTACATAATGAATCTGACACAGTTAAACAAACCAAGTATGAGCCAAAATTTGCATAGGTATGAGATGGTGTGATAGAGGTGCTTGAGTTACCATCTCCAAAGTTCCACAAGTAGGCAGAATTTGGCCGAACCAAACTGGTGTTTAATAGAAAGAAATTAAACGGTGTAGTGGTGTCTATGGCCATGGTAAAACTTGCGCTGCATAATGGTGTTGGTGCTACCAAGAAAACAGAATCGTATTTAGTGGCATAACAAGCCTGCAAGCTATCTGAAATGGTAAGTTGAATAATTTTTGAGCCACCAGAAGCATAAGTTTTTACAGGATCTTTTTGCGTAGAAGTGGTTCCATCACCAAAATTCCAATAGTAAGATAATCCGGCAGGCAATCCATTGGTATTAGTAGAACTATTGCCTAAGGTAACAGATAAGCCGCTTACTGATTTGGTAAAATTGGCTTGACAATTCGAACTTGAGCTTAATAAAAATGAATCAATTTTTAATGACGTACAATTGGTAATGCTATCAAAAACTTGAAGCTGCACCCATTTAACACCAGAAGAAGAGAATATTTTGGTGGGATTTTTTACATAAGAATTTGGTCCTTCACTAAAGCTCCAATAATAGGCTAATCCAGCTGTAGTGCCATTGCCATTTAAAGAGGTATTGGTTAAATTAACTGTTAAGCCACTTATAGTTTTGGTGAAATTTGACACACAATTATTGCCACCACTATTTAACATCAAGGTATCTGTATAGGATGAGCTACATAAGGTTGCAGAGTCAAAAATATGCAAGGTTACAATCTTAAGACCACCTGTTGCAAATGACTTGCTTGGATTTGTTGCAGTTGAGGTTGTACCATCAGAGAAGTTCCATAAATAATGAAGGTTAGACCCACCCGCCGAACTTGTTGAATTATTAGAAAAAATAACATTTAACCAATTAGCTGAATAAGAAAATG